>VEPF01000283.1:0-483 GCA_012027055.1 Gemmatimonadota bacterium
GCTCGGGGCGCCGTTGATCCCGGCGCCCCGCCCGCCACCGCAGCTCCGCAGGAGACGCAGAACGCCATGCCGGGTTCGAGCGGTGTACCGCAGTTCCCGCAGACGCCCGGCTGCGGGGGCGGGGCAGGTGTCCCGCATGACTCGCAGAAGGCGACGCCTTCGCCCAGCAGGGCTCCGCAGCTCGCGCAGTTCAACGCTTACCTCCCTGCGGGATGAAGCCCGAGACCGCGGCGACGATCCCGCCGATGACGATCAGCCAGAGCCCGAGCCCCCAGTCGACGTTGATGCCCGAACCTTTGAACTCCGACGTGATGTATTGCATTTCGAGGATTCCGAGGGTGAAGAGCGCTGGGCCCAGGAGGCCGATGATGGTCTTCGCCCTGCTCGGGTTGAACTTCCCGGCAAGCGTGGCAGCCACCAGCGCCAGGCCGGCCACGGCGAGCAGGAGCACGACGATGCCGTCGATGGGTTGATCGTTGTAAT
>VEPF01000283.1:493-1977 GCA_012027055.1 Gemmatimonadota bacterium
CGATGCGGTACTCCGCGTTGTGCTCGAACGCCCCGGCACTCGCACCCCGCGTGGGGAGCCAGTCGCTGAAGGCGCCCAGCAGCGCGAGCGCGAACCCGACGCCGGCGGCCACGGTGCCCCAGGCGATGGCGGCGGCACCGCCCTGGCGCGGAGCGCGTGGAGCCTGCGAGGGAGCCGGCGCCCGGACGGGTGACGGCCGGCCGAAGGGGCTGCTCCTGGCGGCTGCCGGTACGGCTGGCGTGGCCGCGCCGCCCACCGCCTGGCCGCACTTCCCGCCAACCCGCGCACCGGGCCGCAACTCGGCTGCGCACACGGTACAACGGGCGGGCCCGGCGGGAGCACCGCAGGAGGGACAGAACCGGGCGCCCTCGCGCATCGCCGTCCCGCACGAAGCACAGGCGGTCATCGAAGTTGCGGGCGGCTGGGGTGATGGCATCACCATCGAGCCTCCGCAGCGCGCGCAGAAGCGCTCACCTTCGGCGCCCGGCGCGCCGCAGCTCGAACAGGATGGCGCCAGCGGTTGCATGGGGTCCCTCGCAGCAGGAACTCAGGCGGCCTTGCTCCCGCTCAGTCTGGCGGCCGGGTCATGTTCGTCCCACGGACAGGAGTCGGTAATACGGGGGCCGTTCAGTCGCGCCAGCGCGTCAGGGATCGAGGATGCCGCAGAGCACGCCGGGGTCGACGTTGCCGCCGGACACGATGACCCCTACCCGGAGCCCGTCGACAGTGCCCGCTGCGCCGCTCAAGAGCGCGGCCGCGGGGATTGCACCGGTCGGCTCGACGAGCGTCTTCATCCTGAGCACCATGAACCGCATGGCCTCCCGGATCTCGTCGTCGGTGACGGTCACCACGCCATCCGCGAGGCGGCTGACAACCGCATAGGTGAGCACACCCGGACGGCGGGTGCGGACACCGTCGGCAATCGTGGTGGGCGGGTCGATCATGCCTCGCTCGCCGGCGGCGAGGCTGCGCACCCAGTCGTCGGCGCCCTCCGGGTCGACGCCGAGGATACGCGCCCCCGGTGAGAGCGCCCGGACAGCCGTGGCGGTGCCCGAGAGCAGCCCGCCCCCGCCGAGAGGGGTGAGCACGAGGTCGAGTTCGCCGGCGTCCTGGATGAGTTCGAGCGCGGCCGTCCCCTGCCCCGCCATGATGAGCGGGTCATCGAAGCTGGGGACCAGGTAGGCGCCCGACGCTTCCCGCGCCGCGTTGACGGCGGCCTCCGGGGTCTCGGCCAGCCGGTCGAAGAACTCGACATTAGCGCCATACCCCCGGGTTGCTGCGATCTTCAGTGCCGGGGCATCGCCCGGCATGAGGATGGTTGCGGGGATGCCGAGCAGTTGTGCGGCCAGCGCCACTCCCTGGGCGTGATTGCCAGAGGACGCCGCCGCCACACCACGCTCGCGCGCGTCGACGGGGAGCGACGCCAGGTGGTTGTAGGCGCCACGGAACTTGAAGGCACCGGCCCGTAGGAGGTTTTCGGCCTT
>VEPF01000283.1:1987-2985 GCA_012027055.1 Gemmatimonadota bacterium
TGCTAACGCCCCGCGGCATTGGCGGCAGTGACACCGGAGTTGTAGCCTGTGCGCTGGCGGGGCCCGGCGGAGGTCCTCATGCGTGCTGCCCTGCGAGCAGTGTCCCCGCGCGGCGAGGCGGCCCCTCCCGGCCGCTCCCGGGTGGCGTTCCCCTGGCCCATGGCGTTCTTTACGACGCTGAGCCTTCTCCTGGTGGCCGTAGTGTACCTCTGTGCGACGCTGGCGAGTCTCGCCGCCCCATCCGCGGGCGCAGCTCCGTCCGCGGCGGCGGATGGGAGTCCGCTCGCCCGCGCGGCCGCGGAAGCGAACATCAATGGCGGCGACCCCGCGACCGGGCAGCCGTCGGATAGCGGGCTGGACGACGCCATCCTGGCTGCACTCTCGCGGCATCCCGAGCATGCGTCCGTCGCGGTGTTGAACCTCAATGACGGCCGTTGGGCGGGGCATGACGCGGACCGCGTGCAGTACGCCGCGAGCACGTTCAAGCTCGCGGTGCTGTACGAAGTCGAGCGGCGGGTGAGCACCGGCGACCTGGCCTACGACGACCGTATTGTGCTCACGCCAGAGGCGGTGGCAGAGGACCTGGGGACGCTCGATCGCGTGCCCGTGGCGGGGGACGGCACAGTCAGTGTCGAGGAAGCCCTCGAAGCGATGATCACGCTATCGGACAATGCCACCGCGGTGGCGCTGCTCCGCCACGTTGGGCCGGGCGCGGTCGACGAGACGCTCCGGGGCATCGGGGTGACGGCCATGTCGGTCAACACCGAGGACCTCCCATCCTCCGCCGCCGACCTGGCGCTGCTGATGCGGGCGATCGTCACCGGCGAGGGAGTCGGCGCCGCCGGGCGCGAACACATGCGGGGACTCCTGCTGGGACAGACAATCCGGTCCGGCATACCGGCGGCCCTGGCCGCGGATCCCGGGGCGGCGACTTCCGTCGGGAACAAGACCGGCACCTGGCCGGGCATCACCAACGATGCCGCCTTCGTTGAGGGCCC
>VEPF01000369.1 GCA_012027055.1 Gemmatimonadota bacterium
GTCTTCAACGGCGAGATCTACAACTTCCAGGAACTGGCCGCCGAGCTGCAGGCCGCCGGCCACGTGTTCCGCACCCACAGCGACACCGAGGTCATCGTCCATGGCTGGGAGCAGTGGGGCGAAGACTGCGTGAAGCGCTTTCGCGGCATGTTCGCGTTCGCGCTGTGGGACCGCAATCGCAAGACCCTGTTCCTGGCGCGCGACCGCCTGGGCGTGAAGCCGCTGTTCTACGGCTGGCTGCGCGACGGCAGCCTCGCCTTCGGCTCGGAACTGAAGTGCCTCACCGTGCTGCCGGGGTTCGAGCGCGCCATCGACGACCACGCGGTGGAGGACTACTTCGCCTACGGCTACATCCCCGACCCGCGCACCATCTACCGGGCGGCGTTCAAGCTGCCCCCGGCGCACACGCTCAGCTATCGCGTGGGCGACGCCGCCCCGAAGCCGGTGCAATACTGGGATGTGGCCTTCGAGCCCGACGCGCGCATCACACTGGAGGACGCCTGCGCCGAGCTGCGGGTGCGCCTGGAGGACTCCGTGCGCATGCGCCTGGTCTCCGAGGTGCCGCTGGGCGCCTTCCTGTCGGGCGGGGTGGATTCCAGCGCCGTGGTGGCGGCCATGGCCGCTTCGAGCCGCGAGGCGGTCAAGACCTGCTCCATCGCCTTCGACGTGGCCGCCTACGACGAGAGCCGCTACGCCGCCCTGGTGGCCGAGCGCTACGGCACCGACCACTACGTGGAGCAGGTGCGCAGCGACGACTTCTCGCTCATCGACCGCCTGGTCAATCTCTACGACGAACCCTTCGCCGACAGCTCCGCGCTGCCCACCTACCGGGTGTGCGAGCTCGCCCGCAAGCGCGTCACCGTGGCGCTCTCCGGCGACGGCGGCGACGAGACCTTCGGCGGCTACCGCCGCTACCGGCTGCACCTGATGGAAGAGCGCCTGCGCGCCATGCTGCCGCTGGGCGCGCGCCGCGCGCTGTTCGGCCCCCTGGGCGCCCTGTACCCGAAGCTGGACTGGATGCCGCGGGTGTTCCGGGGCAAGACCACCTTCCAGGCGCTGGCGCGCGACGCGGTGCAGGCCTACTTCCACACGGTGTCGGTGCTGCGCGACGACGAGCGCGCCCGCCTCTACAGCCCGGAGTTCAAGCGCCGGCTCGGCGGCTACAGCGGGCTGGAGGTGCTGCGCGAACACGCGCGCACCGCGCCCACCGACCAGCCGCTGGCGCTCATCCAGTACCTGGACTACAAGACCTACCTGCCCGGCGACATCAACACCAAGGTGGACCGCGCCAGCATGGCGCACTCGCTGGAGGTGCGCGAACCGCTGATGGATCATCCGCTGGTGGAGTGGGCCGCGCGGCTGCCGCAATCGCTGAAGATCGGCAGCGGCGAGAGCAAGCTGGTGCTCAAGCGCGCCACCGAACCCTGGCTGCCGCATGACGTGCTGTACCGCGAGAAGATGGGCTTCGCGGTGCCACTGGCGAACTGGTTCCGCGGGCCGTTGAAGTCGCGGGTGGAGGCCACGGTGACCGGCGAGCGCCTGATGGACTGCGGCCTGTTCTCGCCGGACCGGCTGCGCCAGATGGCCCAGGAACACGGCAGCGGCCGGCGCGACTGGAGCGCGGGGCTGTGGGCGCTGCAGTGCTTCGACGGCTTTCTTGCGCGCGCCGACGCGACCGCGGCGCCCGAAGCGAGCGAGCACGCGCCCGCTTGCCTTCCAGAAGCGAGGCCCGCATGAACAGCCTCCAGGCGCAGCTGGCGCTGCTGGCCCCGACGCTGGCGCTGGCCTGGCCGCCCGGCACCACGCAGGAAGAACGCCTGCTGCTGCCGCCGTGGTGCGCGTACACGCAGGCATCCTGGGGCACCGTGGAACAGCCGCACATCTACGATCAGTACGTAAAGCGCTACGGTGTGAGCTGGACCCACATGCATCACTACTGCTGGGGCCTGGTCAGCATCAACCGGTTGAACCGACTGGCCGTGGCCCGCGACCAGGTTCCGAACGCCATCCGCGTGGCGAAGGGCGAGATCGCCTATGTGCTGCCGCGCACCGAGCGCGGCTTCCCGTTCCGCAAGGAAATTCTCTGGAACCTGGCGCGGCTGCAACTGCGCGAGAACAACGCGAAGGACGCCGAAACCACCGCGCGCACGCTGGTGGCCGACTGGCCGGACCATGCGGACGGCTACGCGCTGCTGGCGGAGCTCCTGATCCGCACCGGCCGCAAGCAGGAGGCGGACGTGGTGCTGGCCAAGGGCGACGAGCTCGTGGAAGACAAGGACCGGTACGCGCGGCTCAAGAGCATCCTGCCCGCACGATGATCGCCTTGCATTGAAAGCGTTCGCCCAGTGTCCCTGAGAGATCTCGTCCTGAGCCTGATGCTGATCGGCGGCCTGCCGGTGGCACTGGCGCGCCCCTTCATCGGCGCGGTGATCTTCGCGTGGCTGGGCATCATGAACCCGCACCGCATGACCTGGGGCTATGCCTACGACGTCTCCTGGGCGCAGATGTACGCGCTGGCCACGCTTGCCGGCCTGCTGTTCACGAAGGAACGCGCGGTAGCGGACAGCTTTTGGCGTTACCGGCTGGTGCTGGTCTACGTGGGGTGGATGGGCATCACCACCGCGTTCGCAATCGAACAGCAGGCGGCGCTGGCCAAGCTCATCGAGATCCTGAAGGTGCAGCCGATGTGCTTCGTCCCGCTGTGCCTGCTGACCTCGCGGGCCAGGGTGGTAGCGCTGGCCGCCGTGATCACCCTGTCCATCGCGTTCTTCGGCGTGAAGGGCGGGCTGTTCACCTTGCGCGGGGGCGGCGAGAACCGGGTGTTCGGTCCGCCGGAATCCATCCTCAGCGACAACAACCACCTGGCCGCCGGGCTGGTGGTTGCGCTGCCGCTGCTCTACTGGCTGTATCACCGCGCCGAACGCCGCTGGATGCGCTGGGGCCTGATCGGCGCCATGCTGCTGTTGACCGTCTCCATCC
>VEPF01000357.1 GCA_012027055.1 Gemmatimonadota bacterium
CGCTTTCGTATCTTCAATGAAGATACATCACGACGCGCACTGCCTCAATCGCGCTGCACCATGGGCACGGCCAGCTCGGGAAAGCACTTCAACACCGGTCCGTCATCGGTCACCAGCTCGATACCTTCCGCCTCCGCAAGCGCCACGTACTCGCAGTCGTAGGCCGACCTGCCTGACGACGCGGCCAGTTCCAGCACCCGCCTGGATTCGACCTGCCGCTCGCCTCGAGCGAGCGCGCGTTCCGCCAGGGCCATGAGCCGCTGAGCTGCGGCGAGCTCGAGCTGCTTCGTGCGTACGTACCCGAGCAGCGCATTGCGGACTTCACTGCGCCAGAGGCGAGGGAGCAGCCAGACCGGATGGCGCGCGCGCCACGCGCGGGCCACCGCGTTGTGTTCGCCGGGAAGGAGCAGGCAGACCACCAGGTTGGCATCGGCCACGATCAATGGCGCCCCTCCGCGATGAACCCGGCGCTTCGGGCGTGGTCCACGGGCGGCAGGGAATCCACCAGGGCATCCAGGTCGCGCCAGACCTCCGCCTGGTCGGCATTCCGCAGCCCCACGGCTTCTTCCAGCGCGACGATCAGCTCCGCGTTGAGGCTCCGCCGGTTCCGCTCTGCCCTCCGGCGCACGCGCACGTAAACCTCCTCGGGCACGCCCTTGATCGTGATGCTCGGCATTACTCTGCTCCGATCTGGTTGCGTTTTGGAACCATTTCGGAATCTCGCCGTAGCGGACGCGAAGGTCAAGCTCACTCTCAGGCCCCACGTTTCCGCGGAAACGTCACGAGCAAGTGAGGTTGCTTTGCGCCACGCCCATCAGACCAGGTCCTTCAGCCGCACTATCTGGATGCCCTCGACGTCCGGGATGCGCCGATCGTTCGTCACGAACACCCCGCAGCCGCGCAGCAGGGCGGTGGCGAGGTGCAGCGCGTCAGGGGTCTTCACGCCGTACTGCGCGCGAATCTCGGCCGCCCTGACCAGGACCGCGCGGCTGATCGGGACGAGGTCGAGCCAGGGACCGTGCGCCAGGGCGCGCTCCAGCCGGGCGGCCAGGGAGCGGTCCCCGGCTTTGAGCGTGCCCGTCAGCACCTCCACGAACACCAGCTCTGACGCAGTGAGCGCTCGCCCGCGCTCCGCCGCCGCGTACAGCGGATCGAGGATGGACGCCCACGGCTCGTCGTTCTCGAACCAGTAGATGAGCGGGCCGGAATCGATGGCGACGTCGCCTCCGCCGACCGCCTCCATCAGTCCCATGATGCCCGCTCTTCCTCGAGGTACGCGTCCACGTCCCCGTACACGCCGCGGGCGACGCCGCGCAGGTCCCTGAGCGATTCAGCCGGCGGGGTCCGGAGCGCCCGCGTGAGCAGGTGCACCACCTCCTGGGAGACGGACCGGTGCTCCCGCTTCGCCCGTTCCTTCAGCTGCGCGTACAGCTCGTCGGGCAGGTTCTTGATGTTGAGCGTGGCCATGCGGCTCCTCCTTCTTTCATCCAATTTGGAGGAACCGCTCGGATCGCTCAAGATTCACCTCCCGTGGGACGACGGAACGCCGCGTCGAGAGGTCGATCCCAGGTCTTGACGAGCCCGACGGAGCGGCGGCTGCAGCAGGCCAGGTGGAGCAGGTCGCGCGCCTTGAGCGCCGGATAACGATCGACCAGGGTGCGCGCGAGCAACACGTCCGCCGCCTCGACGGGCCAGATCTCGGCAGTGCGTTCCGTGGCAAGCTGCAGCGCGGCATCGAGCGCGTCGTAGCGCTTCACGGGCAGGTACGCGTGGACCAGCTCCTGGAGCACCTCGGCAGAGGTCACGAGCGTATTGGCCGGGTGATCGATGAAGAACTGCCGGGCCTCCTCCCGGAGCGGGTGCGGACGCCCGACCGCGTACATGAAGACGTTGGCGTCCACGAAAATCATGTGTCCGCTGCCCCGCTCAGGGTGGAACGCTCGATCACCTGCTCATGCTGCTCCCAGTCCGGCTCCGGGCCCTGCCCGGCCTCGCGCGCGTCACAGGCCGCGAAGAACTCGCGCAGCGCCTGGGGGCTATCCAGCCTGCGCGGTGCTGCCCCGGCCGCCCGCTCCTCGGCTGCGGCGCGCAGCCACTCGCTCAGGCTCTTCCCCTCGCGTACGGCCATACGCCGGTACAGCTCCTTCTCCTCGCGTGTGAGTACCAGGTGGATACGCTCGGGCATTTCGGCCCCCTTGAAGCACACTAAGGATACCTATGTGCATCAAGTATGTGTATCATGGTCGGGTTGCACCAGTGGTCCCTTCCTGGGCCACGGCCCGCTCGAGGGTATCGGAAATTCTCGTTGCATCGTGCGCTGAATCTCCCAAACACCCTTCCGCATGAGGATGGCGAGCCGGGCCAACTGCATGTACTTTTGCGACGTTGGCGCCCCTGAACACGCGGGGCGCTCGACGTCCCGGGACCCACGACGGATGCTCCCTTCGTCCGCCCGGGACGGCTCCCCGACAGCCCTGTACGTGTCCGCCGCAGGTTGGGCGAAAGGAGCCGGCCATGCCAGTGCAACTCCGCTCCCTTCCGGTGTTTCCATGAAATCGGCTCGCACCGCTGTGCTCGGGCTCCTGCTGCTTGCCCTGCCCCTCGCGCGCACCCACGCGCAGGGCGTGAACGGCTACTACCGCTTCCCGGCGATCCAGGGCAACACCCTGGTCTTCACGGCGGAGGGCGACCTCTGGCGGGTGCCGGTCACGGGCGGGCTGGCGCAGCGGCTCACCACCCACCCCGCGGAGGAGACGCGCGCTACGATCTCGCCGGTCGGGCAGACGGTGGCGTTCAGCGCAAGCTACGAGGGGCCGACCGAGGTCTACACCATGCCGCTCACCGGCGGCCTGCCGCGCCGCGTCACCTGGGACGGTACCGCCGCTCGCCCCTCCGGCTGGCTGGGCAACGGTTCCCTGCTCTATGCGACGTCGAAATACTCCACGCTCCCGCACGTGCAGATGCACCGGGTG
>VEPF01000111.1 GCA_012027055.1 Gemmatimonadota bacterium
GTGGGAAGGGGAAGGGGGACCTTCCCTGACAGGTGAGAGGGACGTAAACCGGCAGCCACCGTCCGGCCGGGAAGAAGTCCAGGGAGTTACTGACCACCAGGAGAAGACGGTCGCATGGCTCGCTACACGGGTCCGGTATGCAAGCTCTGCCGCCGCGAGGCGCAGAAGCTGTTCCTGAAGGGCACGAAGTGTTACACGGAGAAGTGCCCGATCGAGCGGCGCAATTATGCGCCGGGCCAGCACGGCCTCTCGCAGGCACGGCGGCGCAAGTCCTCCGAGTATGCCCAGCAGCTGCGTGAGAAGCAGAAGGTCAAGCGCATCTACGGGGTCTCCGAACGTTACTTCCGCGGCCTGTTCGATCGGGCGGCCAAACTGCCCGGCGTGACGGGTGAGAACCTGCTGGTCGGGCTGGAATCGCGCCTGGACAACGTGGTGTACCGGTTGGGTTTCGCCGCGAGCCGGAAGGAGGCGAGGCAGATCGTGCGCCACCGGCATGTCGAGGTGAACGGCGGGATCGTGGACATTCCAAGCTATCCGGTGCGACCGGGCTTCGAGGTGCGGATCAAGACCGCCTCGAAGGAAATGCTGCCGGTGCAGGCAGCCCTGGAATCGAAGACGCGGCCGACAACGGTGCGTTGGCTGGCGCTGGATGAGGGAACGCGCGCGGGCCGGATGCTGGAGCGGCCGACGCGGGCGGACATTCCGCTGGCGGTCCAGGAGCAGCTCATCGTCGAGCTCTACTCGAAGTAGACAGGACCGGGGCCGATTCCCGACCGGGGATTCGGCCGGGCGCGCGAGCAGGACACAAGAGAGACTGTCGAGCCGGGACCGCCCCAGGCGGTCCGGTGCCGGCGCAACGTCGGGGAGGTAAAACGTGGAGCTGGATCTTACCGGGCTGGTGCTGCCGCAGCGGGTCGAGGTCGGCCAGCGTTCGGAAGACGGGCGCTCGGCGCAATTTGTGATTGCGCCGCTGGAGCGCGGTTTCGGACAGACGCTCGGCAATACCATTCGGCGCATCATGCTGTCGTCGCTGCGCGGCTCGGCGGTATGGGCCTTCCGCATGGATGGCGTGGTGCACGAGCACCAGACGGTGACGGGCGTGGTGGAGGATGTGCACCAGATCATTCAGAACCTGAAGACTCTGGTGATCCAGCTGGAAGACGAGAAGGAGGAAGCCACGCTCGAGCTGCGGGTCAACAAGGCCGGCGCGGCGACCGCCCGCGACATCGAGAAACCGGGCTCGGTGCGGATCCTGAACCAGGATCATCACCTGTTCACGCTGCAGGACGATCGCGAGATCAACATGGTCCTGCACGTGAACCGGGGGCGCGGCTTCGTGGCGGCGGAGAGCCACGTGCTGCCGAAGGGCAGCCCGGTGGACCTGGTGCGGGTGGACTCGATCTACAATCCCGTGCTGCGCGCCAATTTCACGGTGGAAGAGACGCGGGTGGGGCAGCGTACGGACTTCGATCGGCTGACGGTGCTGGTGGAGACGAACGGCGCGGTGGCGCCCGAAGAGGCGATCGCCTACTCGGCGGAACTGGCGCGGAAGCACCTGGAGTACATGCTGCAGCGCGGGGATTCCGGCGAGGCCCGCCCGCCGGTGCCCGGTGCGGTGAAGGTGCCGACGCCGCTGCGCGACCTGTTCCGCCGCCCGATCGACGAGCTGGCGGAGCTGTCGGTGCGGTCGGTGAACTCGCTGAAGAAAGAGAACATCATCACCCTCGGGGATCTGGTCCAGCGCACCGAAGAGCAGATGCTGAACATCGAGAATTTCGGGATCAAGTCGCTGGAGGAGATCCGGCAGTTCCTGAACGAGCACAGCCTCCACTTCGGGATGAAGCTGGAGGAAGGCAATGACGGCGATCTGTATCTGGTCGAAGGGGAGCCGGTGCAGGCCGAAGCCGGATCCAGCCGGGCGGAACAGGAGTAGAGCGGGATGAGGCATCGCAAAAAGGGGCGCCACTTCGGGCGGACGGCGGAGCATCGGAAGGCAATGTTCCGCAACATGGCGGCGTCGCTGTTCCTGCACGGTCGGGTCGAGACCACGACCGAAAAGGCGAAGGAACTGCGGCAGTATGCCGAGCCGTTGATCACGCGGGCGAAGCGGGGCGACCTGCACGCGCGGCGCGTGGCGGCGCGGGCGATCGGCAACGACGAGGCGCTGAGCAAGCTGTTCGGCGAGATCGGGCCGCGCTTTGCGCAGCGGCCGGGTGGATATACGCGGGTGCGCCACCTGGGTCATCGTCCGGGCGACGCAGCTGACATGGCGCTCGTGGAGCTGGTGGAGTAGGGCGGCCGGCAGCGGTCCGGCGGCATTACAGCAACGGATTCACCCGGCGGGCAAGTAGCCGTCGCGCCCGGGTAGATACCTGAAAGTGATAAGATCGAGGGAGGCGCGCATGGCTCGCGTTTGCTACGTCTGCAGCAAGGGAACGACATTCGGAAGGAACGTCAGCCACGCCAACAACCGCACGACGCGGCGCTGGCTCCCGAACCTGCACAGCGTGCGGATCGTAACCGAAACGGGCGAGCACAAGCATGTGCGGGTCTGCACCCGCTGCCTGTCCGCGGGCAAGATTCGCAAGGCCTAGCGGTCGCCGCGGGGCGGTCGGGGGATGGGCCCGGCACCGGACAGGTGCCGGGCCTTTTGCACACTCAATCCCGGGTGCGGATGGATACGGAGCAGGAGCTGGCGGGCTGCCAGGTGGTGGTAACCAGGCCGGCGGACCAGGCGGAGCCGCTGGCGGAGGCGTTGCGGCAGCTGGGCGCGCGGGTACGCGTGCGTCCGCTGATCAGCATTGCCGCGCCGATCGATCCCGCCCGGCTGCGGGGCGCACTCGCCCGGCTGAGTGACTACAACTGGGTCGCGTTCACGTCGGCGAACGCGGTGCGCGCCTGTGCGGCGGGGGTCCCGGCGGGGGCCATTTGGCCGCGTGCGGCGGCGGTGGGCACGTGAACGGCACGG
>VEPF01000080.1 GCA_012027055.1 Gemmatimonadota bacterium
CCACGCCCACCTCGCTCGGCAGGGCGCGGAACGGACTGTCGTGGACCGCGGCCAGCACGTCGTAGACGCCTGACGTCGCGAACGCCTCGAACGCCACCCGGTACGCGTGCGCCTCGTCCGCGGCGCCCCATGGGTCGAGCGGGTTGCCGATGTAGCCCATCGTCGGCAGCCCCTCGAGGATCGCCGCCCGCGCGGCCCCGGGCACCGGCGGCAGCTCGCGGCCGGTCCGCTCGGCGAGGTCGGCGACCAGCGACGCCTCGCCCGTGGACACGGTCACGACGCCCGTCCTCCCCGCGCCGCCAGCCCGGCGGCGGCGCCCGGCGCCGGCGATCAGCTCGGCCTGTTCGAGGAGCTCGTCGAGGTCCGCGCAGCGGATGACCCCTGCCGCCTCGAGCGCCGCGTCCGTGACCCGTTCCTCACCCGCCAGGCTGCCGGAGTGCGCGATGGCCGCCGCCTGCGCCTGCGCCGATCGCCCCACCTTGACCGCGAGGATCGGCTTGCCCATCGCCAGCGCGCGGTCCGCCAGGGCCAGGAACCGCTCCGGACGCTTGAACCCCTCGACGAACAGCATGACCGCGTGCGTCTCCGGGTCGTCCAGGCAGTACGACAGGTAGTCGCACAGGTCCAGCACGGCCTCGGTCCCGATGGACACGATCCGGCTGTAGCCGATCCGGCTGCCGGGTCCGTGGATGAAGGCGTCGGTCACGCTCCCCGACTGGGCCAGGCCCGCGACATGTCCGCGCGGCAGCCACGGGTTCACGTCGCCGATGTAGTTGGTGCTGTTGGTGGTCCAGTCCACCGAGCCCATGCAATTGGGTCCGAGCAGCGCGATGCCGTGCCGGATGCAGATGTCGCGCACGACCCGCTGCATCTCCGCCGCGGCCTCGCCGCCCTCGCCCCCGCCGCCGCCGGGGATCACGATCGACGGGATCCCGGCGTCGGCGGCCTCCTGCGTGAACTGGGCGGCGCGCAGCGGGTTCACGGCCAGGATCACGGTGTCGGGACGCTCGGGGAGCGACTCCAGCGTGGGCCAGCAGCGGGTGCCGTGGACCTCCTGGTAGCGCGGGTTCACGAAGTGGATCCGCGTGTCGCTGTGCATCACGGCGAGGTTGTCGCGGACGGTGGGCCCAAGCCAGCCCCGGGGGCTCGCGCCCACGACGGCAATCGACCGTGGGGCGAACAGGGGCCGGAGGTCGATCTCCGCGGGCGAGGGGGACGCGCCCGCCGCGGTGTCGGTCACCCGACGACCGCTCGCACGCCGCGCTTCTCCAGAGCCCTCGCGATGACCATCCGCTGGATCTCGCTCGTCCCCTCCCAGAGGCGGTCCACCCGCAGCTCGCGCAGGTAGCGCTCGGCCGGGAACTCGCGCATGTAGCCGCGGCCGCCGAACACCTGGACGACCCGGTCCGCACACCGGTACGCCGCCTCGGAAGCGAACAGCTTGGCCAGCGACGCCTTGGCATGGACCACCTTGGGGCTGGCGCCGGCGTCCATCAGCGCGGCGGCCTCCCGGGTCAGGAGCCGAGCGGCGGACGCGTCAGCCGCCGAATCGGCCAGCGGGAAGGACACGCCCTGGAAGTCGTAGATGCGCTCGCCGAACTGGATCCGCCCGGTCGCCCACTCGACCGCGAGTGCCAGCAGCCGCTCCATCGCCCCGGAGCAGCGGGCGCCGATGTGCAGCCGCTCCTCCACGAACCACTCGTTGGTCATGGCGTCCGCCTGGCCGATCCCGCCGAGGATCGCCTCCGCCGCCACCCGGACGTCGGTCAGCACGAACTGCGGGTGGCGATCCGCGAACGTGTGCGTGTAGTCCGGGTCATGGCTCATGACCAGCCCCGGCGCGTCGTAGTCCACGAGGAACAGCGGCGGCAGTCGCTGCTCGCCATCGAGCAGGTGGCAGTGGAAGATCATGAAGTCGGTGTCGGACGGGCCGGTCACGAACCACTTCTCGCCGTTGAGCACGTACTCCCCGGTGGCCGGGTCGCGCACGGCGGTGGCCGCCAGCGTGCGCGCGTCCGAGCCCTGGCCGGGCTCCGTGATCGCGTACGAGCCGTTGCGCTCGCCCCGAAGGCACGGGTCCAGGTAGCGGCCGCGCTGCTCCGGTGAGGCATGGACCAGCGCGTTGTAGGCGCCGGGGATGAACGACCACAGGCCGCCGGTGGCCTGGCCCAGCTGCTCGTGGACCAGGATCTGCTCGAGGCTGGTCCAACCCTGGCCGCCGACCTCGCGGGGCAGGCTGCCGCCGTGCAGCCGGGCCTCGATCGCGAGCCGCTTGAGGTCCGCGATCGTGCTCGGGTCGAGGGTGTGCCGGCGTTCGAACTCCGCCTCGAGCGGCTGCAGGTGATCGGTGACGTAGGCGCGGGCCCGGTCGCGGAGGTTCGCCTGGGCGGGAGTCAGGGTCAGGTCCATGGCGCGCAGTCTCGCGGACCGGGCAGCGTATCGGGGCGCGGAGTCGCGGTGCCCGGGACAGCAGGGCGCGCCGGTGTTGGGGCCAACGTGACAGCCCTGTGTCGAGGTCCACGCCAGCGCAGCACACGTTCTCCACGTGCTTGCGGCTGGGGTTGGGGTACGTCTCGACGACGACCAGGACGCGTCGCCGGGTGTCGCAAGCGGCCGGCGTACCTCCCCCGTTACCCTGCCTGCCGTCAGCCGTCGGCGGCGAAGCCGATCGGAGCCACGAGCACGGCCGCCAACGCATCGTCGAGGTCCGGCCCCAGCTCGATGGCGGTGCGAACCGCGGTGATCGCCTGCTGGTACATCCGGACCTGGTCCAGATCGAGGACGCGGTCCGTACGGTCGGTCAGGAAGTGCTCCAGCGGGCGGAACGACCCGCCCCAGGTCCAGGTCTCGGTCGAGACCCCGGTGGCGCCGGGGATCATGGCGACCTGCTGGATCCCTGGAGATACGCCCTGACCGTCCCGCCCCGCAACGCCATCTCCGTCAGGGTAGCGG
>VEPF01000352.1 GCA_012027055.1 Gemmatimonadota bacterium
GCGTGGTCGCGCCCGCCTTCTTCCGCACCGCGGTGGCACCCCTCGGCCTGCTCACGCTGCTGTGCTTCGTGGTGGCCATCACGGCCTGGCTGCGCCATTCCGGGAGTACGGAACGCGGGCCGGAGCCCAGGAATCCGTCGGAGCTGCCCGGCGCCCTGGTGTTCGCCGCGCTCTACGCCGTCATCCTCCTGGCCGTGGCCGGTGCGCGCGATTACCTGGGCAGCGGCGGGCTCTATGCCGTCGCGGTGATCTCCGGATTGACGGATGTGGATGCGATCACGCTCTCCACCGCCAACCTGGTCAAGGGTGGGGGACTGGAGGCGGGGATCGGCTGGCGCATCGTTGCGGTGGCCGCGCTCGCCAACCTGGGATTCAAGGCGGGCGCCGTCGCGGTGCTCGGGCAGCGCGCGCTGCTCGCGCGCATCGCCGCGGGCTACGGGATCGTGGCCCTCGCCGCCATCGCGCTACTGTTGCTCTGGCCCTGAGCGCCGCCCCGCGCTACCGCGGGTCCAGCCAAACGTGCTTCGCTACGAACACCGCCACGAGCGCGGCGTACTGCAGGAAGGTGCTGCGTTCGCTCTTCCAGGCCTCGCCCCAGTGCAGCTCGCCCCGCACGGGCGAGGCCGCGCCCCGGATCAGCCAGCGGGGCGTGCGCGCCTTGTAGGCCAGGTACTCCGCCCCGAAAAACGACTCGAGCACGCCCTCCTCGTAGCGGATGATGAAGTAGTACTCAAGCGCGAACAGCACCGCGGCCACGGGCAGGAACCACAGCGCTCCCGAGCCGGTCACGACCCCCAGCCAGATCACGAAGTTGCCGGCATAGAGCGGATTGCGATGGAGGGCGAACGGTCCGTGGCTGATCAGCGTCTGCACCCGCCGGCTGCGGCGGCGGGTGACTGTGCCGGCGGCCGCTACCGCCCACAAGCGCCAGCCCTCGCCCAGCGCCAGCAGGCCGATCCCGATCAGCGAGCCGGCCAGCGTGCTGTGGCCGGGCGCGAGCAGCAGCACCGCCACGAAAGGTACCGGGAGCCAGGAACGGTTCCGGAACAGCACGCCGCCGATCCGGGCAGCGCGCTGCTGCTCCGCGGCACTGGGCGCGACCGGCGCGGGGTTCTGGGTTGACGTCGTCGCCTTCCTTGCGGGACGGGGAACTGCAGGATCGCCGCCGCGGGCGGCGGATGCAACCCGCGCCGGCGAGCGGGACGCGGCCCGGTCTCAGTTGTCGGCCGCCCCCTCGGGATGGGTGCGCAGCAGGAAGCGCGGGATCTCGGCGCGCACCTTGCTCCCGTCCGGACTGCTGAAGTCGTAGAAGCCTTCCATGTGTCCGCGCGGTCCGCGCAGCACGCAGAAGCTGTTATACTCGTGCACGTCGCCAGGGGCGAGCACCGGCTGCTCGCCCACCACGCCGTCGCCCGCCACCTCCGAGTCGCCGCCCGCGTCGTCGTGGATGTACCAGTGCCGCCAGCGCAGCTGTACCGTCTTGTCGCCGGCGTTCTCGATGCGGATGAAATAGACGAAGACGAAGCGGGCATCGTCCGGATCGGAGTGCTGCGGCATGTACACGGGGCGCACGGTGATCCGGATCCCGTGCGTCATGCGGTAGTACAGGTCGTGGGTGTGCATGATCGCGTCGTCTGCCTCGCCCGTCCCTGGATCGCCGCGCGTGCGGTGCCCCACCCCGCGCTGGCCTGCGCTGCCATTCCGATGCCCCGCCTCGACCGGCTTCTTGCGGCGTGCCCCGCAAGTCCACCGCCCGCGAGACCGCAGCCGGAGCCGCTTCCCGGCTGGAAGCGCTGCTGCGCCGCGCCAGCAATGCCGCGAGCCTCGGTGCGCTGCTGCGCGCCCTCGGCCTGCCCCGCGATTACGCGGCCGCGCCTCAGGCCGAGCTGGTCCGGGCCGGAATTCGCCCATCTGTTACCCGGACCCTGCGAAGTGGTGGCACCGTGGTGCCGGTGCACGTGGCCGAGGTGCTGGCCGAGCCCGGCCCCGAGCTGATCCGGGACCTGGCGCGCGGACTCGCGGTCCTGGGAGATGGACCGTTCGTTTTCGTGCTGTCCGCGTCCCGCACCCGTACCCTCGTGTTCGGGTGCCGCGCCCCGGACGGGGCGCTGCGCTTCGCGCCGGTGGCGCGTCTGCAGCCGCGGCGGGCCGAGCTGCAGCTCCTCGAGGAGCGCGCGGCCGCCCCGCCCGGCGAGATCGCCCGGCTGCTGCACTGGGTGCGGGTCCTGGATCGCGGCAGCGTCGGCGTGCGCTTCTTCCGCGACGTGCGGGCGCACCGCGACGCGCTCGCCCGCGCCTGGCTCGGCCTGCCCGCGCGGGCGCGCTCCGAGCGTGAGCAACTCGCGCTGCTGCTGCTCTGCCGGCTGCTGTTCCTCTGCTTCCTGCAGGAGCGGGGGCACCTGCTCGGCTCGCGCGAATTCCTGCCGGCGCTGCTGCGCGAGCGGCGGGGACGCGTTCCTGGCCCGTGTTACGACATCGTGCTCGCCCCGCTCTTCTTCGGCGTCTTCAATACCCGGCCCGAGCAGCGCACGCCCGAGGCGGCAGCCCTCGGGCCGCTGCCCTACCTGAACGGCGGCCTCTTCGAGCCGCACGCGCTGGAGCGACGCCATCCGGAGCTCACGCTCCCGGACGACGTCCTGCTCCGCACCTTCTCGGATCTGCTCGACCGCTACCGGTTCAGCGCTGACGACGACGCGGACATCCCCGCGGACGGACTGCTTCGGTCCGGCATCGACCCGGAAGTCCTCGGCCGTGTGTTCGAGGCGCTCATGGCCGCGCCCCGGCGCGGCGAAACGGGGAGCTTCTACACCCCGCCGGCGGTCGTGGACCGGCTCGTCGCGCGCGCCCTGGCGTACGCCCTCTCGGATGACGGGTTTCCGCTGGCGGCGGCCGAGCGCCTCCTCGAGCCAGAGGCCGGTTCCTCCGCCCCTGCTCCGCAGCCCGCCGTGCTCGCCCGCCTTCGCGCGCTGCGCGTGCTCGATCCTGCCTGCGGCTCGGGAGCGTTCCTGCTGGGTTGCCTGGCACGCCTGGCGCGGGCACGCGCCCTGCTGGAGCCCGCTCGAGGCGCGATCGCCATCCGGCACGAGATCGTGGGCCGGAACCTGCACGGCGTGGACCTGCTGGATGACGCGGCTCTGCTCTGCGCTCTGCGGTTGTGGTTGGCGCTCGCGCCCGCGGCCGGCGAGCCGGTCACCCCGCTGCCCAACCTGGACCGCCGCATCCGCCAGGGTGATGCGCTCCTCGATCCGCTCGATCTGCTCAGGCCCGCGGCCTTGCTCGGACCTGACCGCGGTGCTGCCCTCGAGTCCGCGGTGCGCCGAGTGCTGCGCGAGCTGGAGCCGCTCGGCCAGGCCTACCTGTGCGCCGAACCGGCCGAGCGCCCGGCCCTGCGCGCCCGCCTGCAGGCCGCCGAGTGCTCACTCGCCCGCAACTGGCTGCAGGCTCTGGGTGAGCGGCTCGATCGTGCGCTCCGCGAAGCCCGCGCGAAGTCGGCCGACCGCGATCTGTGGGGCGCCCCGGCCGACCCGGCCGCACCCGCGCGGCGCACCATGGACCGTCTGTCCGGCCGCCTGCTCGAGGTCCGGCAGCTGCAGCAGGCCGTCGCGGATGGCGGGGTGCTGCCGTTCTTCAGCTTCGCCGTGCACTTCGCCGCCGAGGCGGGCGGCTTCGATCTGGTGCTCGGCAACCCGCCCTGGGTGCGCGCGCATCGCTGGCCGGCCGCGCTCGCCGGCGTTGTGCGCACCCGTTTCCGGGTGTGTCGCGAGGCCGGCTGGCCGGGCGTGCGCCAGCTCGGCGGCGGCAGCGGGCCGGGCGGGCAGGTGGACCTGGCCATGCTCTTCCTGGAGCGTGGCCTCGATCTGCTGGCGGAGCGCGGCGTGCTGGCACTGCTGCTGCCTGCCAAGCTGCTGCGCTCGCTCTATGCGGGCGGCGCCCGCGCGCTGCTGCTCGAGCGCGCCGCGCTCATCGAACTGGAAGACCACAGCCTCGACCAGCACGCCGTGTTTCAGGCCGATGCCTTCACGGTCCAGGTGATCGCACAGCGCGCGCCCGTGACCGCGCCGGTGCGCGTCACGCTCCACTCCCGCGGGCGCGAGCCGCTGTGCTTCTCCGTGCCGGCCGAGGACCTGCCGCTGGTGCCCGGAGATGCCCGCGCACCCTGGCTGCTGGCGCCGCCGGATGTGCTGGCCGCGCTCCGTGCCATGCAGCAGGCTGGAACGCCCCTCGGCCGGACCGACAGGCTTGCCCTGCGACGCGGGATCATTACGGGCGCCAATGACGTGCTGGTCGTTCCAGCGGCCGAGCACCACCTCGGCGGCCTGTCGCGCATTCGGGCGCAGGGCTGGTTCCGCGCGCGGCGTGCCGGGGACGGCAGCGGCGCGCCTGCCTTTGCCGGCTGGATCGAGACGGCGTGCCTGCGACCGCTGGTCCGGGGTGCGGACGTCAAGGCCTGGCGCTGGACGGCCCCCCAGCGCTTGATCTGGGTCCCGGCCAACGACCGGCCGAGCGCTCCCACGCCCGCGCGCACGGCCCGCTACCTGGCCCGTCACGCGGCGCTGCTCGCCGGTCGCACCGGCAGTGGCGGCGCGGGCGGTGAAGGACGCGTCCTGCGCGTGTGCCGCGAATTGCTCGGCCCCAAGGTGGTGTGGCAGGACATCGCCGATGACCTCCACGCCGCCGCGGTGCCCGCGGCCGTGCCCGGCGACGATGGCCGGCCCCAGCCCGTGGTCCCGCTCAATACCGTCTACTTCGTCGCCGCGCCGGACGCGCGCACCGCGCACCTCCTGGCGGCCCTGCTCAACTCCCTACCGCTCCGGGTGTTCGCGCGCGCCTGCGCGGAGCGCGCCAAGGACGCGCGGTTCCGGTTCTTTGCCTGGACCGTCGCGGCCCTGCCCCTCCCCCGCGCCTGGGACCGGGATCCGGTGTCGCGTGCCCTGGAGGACATCTCTGTGGCCGCTCATCAGCCCGGGGGCCTGACTCCGGCCGCGCAGGAGCAGCTCGATGCCTGCGTCGCCGGCGCCTTCGGACTCGCTCCGGCTCACATCCACGCCTTGCATGCATTCGACACATGGCTGAGACGCTGAACTTCGACGCCGTCATCCTCGACGAGGCGGCGACACCGCCGCTCCGTCTCGTGATCGGCAGCCTCCTCAGCCGCGCGCGCCGGGCTGACGTCGCGGCCGAGCACGTGCGCCTGGCCGGCCTGGACCTGACCGCCCCCGAGCTGCGGCAGGTGCACTGCCGCCTGCTCATGGGCGCGCTCGACGTGGAAGCGCTCTCCGATCTCGCGATCGCGGACCAGGCCGCACCCCGCCTCGGCGCCATCGGCGCCTTTATGCGCTCCGGCCGCCTGGACGTGCGCGTGGGCGGACTCCTGCGCTGGCGACCGGATTTCGCGGTCTTCGAGCTCCCGCCGCCGCACGGCGCCGTCGCGCTGGTCGGCGCGCTCTACTTCACGGATGCGGCCGTCGCGGGCGGACCGGCGCTCACTTGCGTGATCCGCTCCCCCGCCGCGGTCGCCCGCCTGCGGCGTCGTTTCGATGACCTGTGGCTCCGCGCCCGGGATGTAGGCGACGTCATCCACGGCGAGCTCGCCGCACTCGGGATGCTCCGGACTGAGCCGTGACTCCGCGCGAGCTCGCGCTGCACGTCCTGCAGCAGCGCTTCGCGCACCCGGCGCCCGGTGTTCCGAACTCGCCGGAGCTCGCCGCCTTCCAGCAGGACGCGCACGACCGGCTGCTGGCCGCGGTCGCGGCGCACGGCGGCGCGCTGCTCGCGGACAGCGTGGGACTGGGAAAGACGTTCGTCGCCGTGGCCGTGGCACGCTCGCTGGCGGTGCCCGGCCGCGCCACTACCGTCATCGTGCCCACTGCCCTGGTCCGACTGTGGCGCAGGGCCCTGCGCGGCCTCGGAGACGTGCACATGCTCACCCACGCTGCACTCTCCCGGGGGCGGGCGCCCGCACCGGAGCGCGCCACGGGCCTGGTGATCGTGGATGAGGCGCACACGTTCCGGAATCCGCGCACCCGGCGCTATGCCGCGCTTGCGCGCCTGGCCGCGGGCCGGCCGCTGCTCCTGCTCTCGGCCACGCCGGTGAACAACTCGGTGTGGGACCTCTACTGGCTGCTGCGCCTGTTCGCCGCCGATGACGCGTTCGCCGAGCTTGGGGTCCAGGACCTGAGAGCCTGCTTCGAGGAGGCCCATCGCACCCGCCGCGCGGGGCGGATTCCCGCAGTGCTCGCCGCCGTCGCCGTGCGACGCAGTCGTCGGCTGGTGACCGAGCTGCACGGCGAGGTGCGCGTCGACGGGCGGGTGTTGCGCGTGCCGACCCGTGCCCCGCCATCCCCGGTATCGTACGAGCTCCCTGCACCGCTGGTCGAAGCCGCGACCGGCTTCGTGGAGGCGCTGGAGCTGAGACCGTGGCAGGATTTCGGGCCGGCGGGCGGCGTTTGCCTGCTGCGCCTGCTGCTGCTCAAGCGGCTCGAGTCGAGCGTGGCCGCTCTGCGGGCATCCGTCACCCGGCTGGGGCGCGTGCTCGAGGCCTTCGACGCTTCGCTCGGCCAGGGCCTGCTGCTGGCGCCGTCCCCAGCGAGACCGGATGGCGACCCCGCCCAGCTCGAGCTCGCCGCGCTCGTGCACCGGCCTGTCCCGCCTGCCCTGGACGTGGCCGAGCTGAGGCAGAGTGCCCGGCGCGATCTCGAGCTGCTGCGCGCATGCCACCGCCACCTCGATGACGCGTTGCTGCACGACTCCAAGCTGGCCGCCCTCACCGACCTCCTCGGTGGCGAGTTGCGCGATCGCCCGGTACTGCTGTTCACCGAGTTCCGCGAAACCGCGGAGTACCTGTGGCGGTCCCTGCGGATCCTGATCCCGTGCGCGCTCATCCACGGCAGCGGCGCCTGGCTGGGTGCCGGCCAGTCAACCCGGCGGGGGATCATCGAGCGGTTCGCGCCTGTGTCCAACGGCCTCCCGCCACCTGCCCCCAGAGAGCGTGTGCAGCTCCTGATCGCCACCGATGTGCTGGCCGAAGGCCTCAACCTGCAGGACGCCGCGGACGTGGTCTCCTACGATTTGCCCTGGAACCCGGTGCGCCTGGTGCAGCGGCTGGGGAGAATCGACCGGCTGGGATCCCCGCACCCGTGCGTCCGCAGCTGGTACTTCGTGCCGCACCGCGAGCTCGAGGCGCTGCTCGGTTTGCTGCACCGGATCCGTCGGAAGCTCGGTGCCATCCGCACCACCATCGGCTCGGAGGCACCGGTGCTGGCGTTCCCCGCGCGGGTCAGCGCGCTGCGCCGGCTCGCGGCCGGGGACGGCGCCCCCTTCACCGAGGCGGAGCGGCGCCGCGATGGCATGTTCGAGATCGAGGAACGGTTGCGCTCTGCTTTCCGGCACGCCGGGCACGTCCGCGCCGATCCGCTCGAGGGCTTGCCCCTGGCCACCGGGGCAGCGCCGACAACCCCCGCACACGGGCGCACCGAGCGCACTCACACATGCGTGGCCGGCGGGCAGCTGCCGGTGGTGGCATTGCCGGCCTCCAGCCTGTCCGCACCCTACGGCCGGCGGGAACGCGCGCAGGCCCTGGTCTGCGTTCGCGCCGGCGCCGTCCATCGCGCCGTGTTCGTCGGCACCAGGCACTGCTACGAGGACGACGTCGCAGCCGGAGAGCTGCTGCTCGCCGCCCTCGAATACCGCACGCCGAACACTGCATCGACCCCCGCCGGAGCGGCCGGCACGGCTTCGCTGGCCGCCAGCCGGGCAACCCAGTGGCTCAGGCGCCCCCGCCGAGCTCGCGCCGGTCCGGTCGGGATCCGCCTGCGCAAGCGCGCCCTCCGGCTGTTGCAGGAACTGCCCGGCGGGGCCGGCGAAGCGGATTGCCTGGAGGTGCAGGCGCTGATCGAGAAACTGCTCGGCCCTCTCCCGGCCAGCGTGGAAGTCGCGCTCCGCCCCATCGCCTCCGGCCCGCGGACCACGCTCGAAGCCTTGCTCGGACAAACTCGGGAATGCCTGAAACGGGACACCGGACCGTTCCCCGATCCGGCGCGGTCGCGCCCGTCCCGCGCCGCCGGCGAAGCGGAGGTGGTCGGTGTGTTCCTGCTGGATGCCGGAGGTTGACCGACCAAGTCGCAGAATTCTATATTTTGTGGCTCGGCAAGCCCGATCCCGCGTAGCTCAGTTGGTAGAGCAGGTGACTGTTAATCACCGGGTCAGAGGTTCGAGTCCTCTCGCGGGAGCTCAATAGACCGTTGTCGCACCAATGAAAACCCCGTCGGCTAGCGGCGGGGTTTTTTTGTTGCGGCACACTGGCGCTGCAGCGCCGTGACTCGCTTCAGGCCAGGTTCGGCCCCGCATAAACCACCGTATGGCGGCGATTGAAGTCGTGGCTGGCCAGCACCGCGGCGATGGTCGCCGCGATGCGCGCTCCCCCGACCGCTGACGGCTCGATCGGGTTCGCGTAGCAGTCCGGCTGGTTGCACACCGCCCGCAGGTCGATCACTGGGATGCCGCGCTCCGCGGCGGCCCGGATGATCGCGTCGTTGAACACCGCCAGGGCCGCGGCCGCGGGCTGACTGATCGTCGGGTCCAGGTCGCCTTCGTAGATGGTGCAGACCACGAGCGGCAGCCGCAGGCCGACCAGCCGGTCCAGCACCGCCCCGTAGGTATCCCGGAACTCGCGCTGCACTTTCGCCATCAGCCGGAAGATGTCCATCCCGGTTCGGGCCGGGTGGTCGAAGATGCCGGTGTTGCCCAGCGCATCGTTGCCGCCCGCGCTCAGCACCAGGTGGGTGGCATCGCGGGGGAGCTTGCGCAACTGCGTCGGCACGTCCGCCGCGTAGTTGCCGTCCACGGCCAGGAGCGTGGCGTCCCAGCCGGCCGGCAGGATGGCGCGGAGCTGCCGCACCACGTCTGGTTCGCCGGGCGGCACGTACGACGCGTTGTCGAAGATGGAATCGCCAAGCAGGATGACGTTCGGCATGAGCACCTCCCCAAGGGCAGTGGTAATCTGGAGCGTCGGCAGCGCTCGGAGCTGCTGCGGCACTGCGCGGTCGCGAGCCGCGGCGGGCAGGTTCGCAGCTCAAGAACCCCGGTTTTCGCTGCGGACGCGGGCGTCGAGGCCGGGAGTTCGTCCGTCCATCCGGCTGAAAGGAGCTCGCTTGCGGCCCGCCGCCGACCCGGTCTATGATGCCCCTCGATGGGCGCCCCCACGACACGCTTCCTGCTCAACCGCGACGAAGTCCGCGTCGACCTGCCTGCGGGCACCGTCCTGCTCGACGTGCTGCGCCGGGAGCGGGGTCTGACCGGCACGAAGGAGGGCTGCCGCGAGGGGGACTGCGGCGCCTGCATGGTCCTGCTCGGCGAGCCTCTCGACGGCGTCATCCGCTACCGTGCCGTGAACTCCTGCCTGCTCCCGCTCGGCGATGCGGCCGGCCGCCACGTGGTCACCATCGAAGGGCTGCGGACGTCCGCCCTCTCGCCGGCGCAGCGCGCCTTCGTCGAGGACGGCGCGACGCAATGCGGGTTCTGCACGCCGGGATTCATCGTCTCTCTCGCGGGCTTCCTGCTTTCCGCGCCGCACCTCACCGTGGACGCGGCGCGGGATGCTCTGGCGGGCAACATCTGCCGCTGCACCGGATACGTCTCCATCCGGCGCGCGCTGCACCGGATCTGCGCCGCCTTGCCCGATCGGGGGTCGCCCGGTGCTCCCGACCGGCTGCATGGCCTCATCGCAGGAGGCTGGATCCCGGAGCACTTCGCGGAGGCAGCGGCGCGCCTCCGGACCATGGGCGGCACTGCCGTGGCGGCGCCGGCTGTCACCGGCCCGCTGGTGGCGGGCGGCACCGACCTCTTCGTGCAGCGGGCGGCGGAGCTGCTCGACGCGGCGCCCACTTTCCTTTCCCGGCGCCGGGAGCTGCAGGGCATACGCCTGGAGCAGGCCGTCTGCCTCATCGGCGCGGCCACGACCTGGTCCGACCTCGAGGACTCGCCCCTGCTGCGCGGCCTGCTGCCTGGGATCGAGGGCCACCTGCGGCTCGCGGCTTCGCGCCCCATCCGCCACCGCGCCACCGTGGCCGGCAACCTGGTCAACGCATCGCCGATCGGCGACCTGAGCATCCTCCTGCTCGCGCTGGGGACTTTCGTGCGCCTATCCGGCCGCGGTGGCGCGCGCGAGCTGCCGCTCCGCGCGTTGTTCACCGGGTACAAGCAACTGGCCCTGCAGGACGGCGAGCTCGTGACGGAGGTCGGCTTCGACGCGCCTCCCGAGGGCGCCGTCTTTTCCTTCGAGAAGGTGTCCCGCCGGAGGCATCTGGACATCGCGAGCGTCAACTCGGCCATGCTGGCCGTCGCTCGGGCCGGCCGGATCGAGTCGATGAGCCTCTCCGCCGGCGGCGTCGCACCGGTGCCGCTCCATCTCTCGCGCGCTTCCGCCTTCCTGGCCGGCGCGCCTCTGGATGCGGCCACGCTCCGGGCGGCGATGGCCGTGGCGCAGGAGGAGATCGCCCCCATCTCCGATGTGCGGGGATCGGCCGGCTACAAGCGGTCGCTCCTGGGTCGCCTGCTCACGGCGCACTTCCTGCGCCTGGCCCCGGAACTCGAAGCGGGGCTGCTGCCGTGAACCATCACGAGGCCGTCCTGCACGTGCGCGGCGAGGCCCGGTTCGTGGACGACGAGCCGACACCGGCCGGCACCCTGCACGCGGCCGTCGTGACCTCGCCTACCGCCCACGGCCGTCTGCTGGGCATCGATGCCGGAGAGGCGGAGCGCCTGCCCGGCGTGCGGGCGATCCTGACGTGCCGCGACGTACCGGGAAAGAACCAGGTCGGCACCATCATCCCGGACGAACCGCTGCTGGCGGAAGCTGCGGTCCACTACCTGGGGCAGCCGGTGGCGCTGGTGGTGGCCGACAGCGACGCCCAGGCTCGTCGCGCCGCGCGCGCCGTACACGTGCCCGTCGAGCCGTTGCCCCCGGAGTTCGACGCCCGCGCGGCCAACGCGCGCGGCGAGCTGATCTTCCCGCAGCGCACGTTCGCGCGCGGCGACGTGGATTCGGCGTGGGCGGCCTGCGCGGTCGTGGTGGCGGGCCGCGCCGAAACGGGGGCGCAGGAACACGTCTACCTGGAGACGCAGGGGGCCGTGGCGATCCCGGGCGAGGGCGGCACGCTGCGGCTGCTTTCGGCCACGCAGGCCCCCACCGCGGTGCAGCGCGTCGTCGCGGGCGTGCTTGGCGTGCCGATGCACCGGGTCGAAGTCGAGGTGCGGCGGTTGGGGGGCGGTTTCGGCGGCAAGGAGGATCAGGCCACGCCGTGGGCTGGGTTGGCCGCGCTGGGCGCGTGGTGCACGGGTCGTCCGGTCAAGCTGGTCCTGCGCCGGCAGGAGGACATGCGCTGGACGGGCAAGCGCCACCCCTACTCGTCGGACTTCCGGATCGGCCTCGACCGGGACGGCCGGATCCTGGCCTACGAGGTTTTCTTCTACCAGAACGCGGGGGCGACCGCGGACCTGTCGCCGGCCATCCTGGAGCGGACCCTCTTCCACGCTACCAACGCCTACTTCATTCCCCACGTCCGCGCGACCGCCGCGTCCTGCCGCACCAACCTGCCCTCCAACACAGCGTTCCGCGGCTTCGGTGGTCCGCAGGCGATGTTCGTGCTCGAGGCTGCGATCGCCCGGGCCGCGGCGGAAATGGGGCTCGAACCGGCGGAGATCCAGCGCCGGAACCTGCTCCGGGAGGGCGAGGAGTTCCCATACGGCATGCGCATGGCCTCCTCAGCCCTGACGCGCTGCTGGACGGAGGCGGAGACGCGCTACGACCTGCCCGCCATCCGGCGCCGCGCGGCGGAGTTCAACGACGCGCACCGCCTCGAGAAGCAGGGCGTGGCCGTGATGCCTGTCTGCTTCGGCATCTCCTTCACCAACACGGTCCTGAACCAGGCCGGCGCGCTGGTGCACGTCCACACGGACGGCAGCGTCTCGGTCAGCACGGGCGCGGTTGAGATGGGGCAGGGCACGGCCCCCAAGCTCCGGCAGGTCGCCGCGGCCACGCTCGGCATCGATCCGGAGCGGGTGCGCATCGACAGCACCTCAACCAGTCGCGTCGCCAGTACCTCGCCGACCGCGGCCAGCACCGGCCCGGACATGAACGGCCATGCCACGCGCCTGGCCGGCGAGGCCATCCTGGCCCGGCTTCGCGAAGTGGCGGCCCGCCGGCTGGCCGTCGCGGATGCCGCCACGATCGGCATCCGCGCCGGGCAGGTCCACGTCCTCGGCCGGCCCGCGGGCTTCTCCTGGGCCGAGCTGGTGGGCGCCG
Organism: Gemmatimonadota bacterium; assembly: GCA_012027055.1. Classification (GTDB taxonomy): domain Bacteria; phylum Gemmatimonadota; class Gemmatimonadetes; order Longimicrobiales; family RSA9; genus VEPF01. The sequence goes on from VEPF01000352.1 coordinate 12,302, forward strand.
CCTATGCGGAGCGGGTCAGCCTCTCGGCGCACGCCCACTACGCGACCCCGCGGATCCACTTCGACAAGGCCACGGGGCGAGGCGAGCCGTTCGCCTACCATGCCTGCGGCGTGGCGATCGTCGAAGCCACCGTAGATGTCCTGCGCGGCGAGTGCCGCATCGATGCGGTGCGCGTGGTGCACGATGCCGGCCACAGCATCGACCCGCTCGTCGATCGCGGCCAGGTCGAGGGCGGCCTGTTGCAGGGCATCGGCTGGATGACCATGGAAGAGGTGCTGCACCTGCCGAGCGGCGGCGTCGCCACGGACACGCTGACCACCTACAAGGTGCCCGACCTGTATGCCGCTCCCGATGAGGTCGAGGTGCATTTCCTCGAGCCCGGCGGGGAACCGGCCGGGATCATGGGCGCCAAGGCGGTGGGAGAGCCGCCGCTGATGTACGGGATCGGGGCGTTCTTCGCGGTGCACGCCGCCATCCGCGCGGCCCGCCCCGGGACTGACACGCATTTCGTGGCGCCGCTCAGCGCGGAGCGCATCCTGGCCGCGCTCTCCGAGCCTTCGTGAGACGCCCCCTCTACCGCTGGCCGGATGTGGCCCGCGGCATGGCCATCTATGCCGGCGGAGACACGGTCGCGGCGCTGATCCTCGGCGAGTTCGGTTGGACGCGCGTGGCCGGGTTGATGCTCGCGGGCGGATTCGTCTACGCCTGGGAGATCCCGCGCTACTTCGCCTGGATCGACCGGGTCACCGCCGCCCGGCGCGGGTTCGCGGGCACGCTCGTGCGGACGGCCCTGGCCATGCTCTACTTCAATCCGCTCTGGATCGCCCGCCACCTTCTTTTCGTGATGCTCGCTTCCGGCCGGGCCGCGGAAATTGGCTGGGACCTGCTGGCGACGGCGTCGGCGTCCTTCCTAGGCGCGGTGCCCATCTCGATCGCCGGCAACTTCGTCATCCAGAACCTGCTCCCGCTTCGGCACCGGTTCACCGCCAGCGCGCTGTTCTCCGCCGGAATGGCCGTCTACTACGCGGCCAGCCTCCGCTGGTTCGCCTGACCCGCGCCGCACGCACCCGCAATCTCGACGACGCTACGGCACCCAACCCGCCGATGGACCCCACTTGCCTGCCGGCGGCAACGCCGCTGCCTGCCGAATCCAGTCCGCCAGCAGGTCCTCGTCGATCCGGTCGTGCTCGTAGATGTGGAAGTAGCGCGTGCCGGCGTTCCGGGAATCGACCGGGGGGAGCGGCCGCAGTGCTGTGCCGTTGAAGAACGCCACCTTGATGTACTTCGTCAGGCAGTGGAAGCTCAGGAGCCAGCCCTGGCCCATGATGCCGTAGAAGGGCGAGTTCCAGCGCACCGCCCTGCTGACACCGGGCACGGTGCGCCCGATGAGCGCGTCGAGGCGGCGCCCGACAGCGCGCTTCCAGCCCGGCATGGCCTCGATGTACTGGCGTACCGCGTTGTCCCCATCGCCCCTGGCGACCTGCGGATTGCCGCCCGCGAGCAGGGTGGGCTCAGCGGGGACGTTCGCGGCGACGTCGCCTCCTTCCCTCGAGCTCCTGCCCGTCATGGCAACACCGTGACGTGCGCCATCATCAGCTCCCCGCGAACGCGCGCTCGAGCGCGGCCAGATCGAGCTTCTGCATCCCCAGCATTGCCTGGAAGACGCGACTCCGGGCGGCCGGGTCGGGGCCGACCAGCCACCGGGACATGGCAGTCGGCACCACCTGCCACGACACCCCGAACCGGTCCTTGAGCCAGCCGCACGGGCCGTGCTCACCGCCGGCACCGAGGGCTTCCCAGTACGCGTCCAGCTCGGCCTGGTCGGCACACATCACCTGCAGCGAAAGCGCCTCGTTGAAACTGATGCCGGAAGTCATGTGGCTGTCCATCGCTACGAAGTCCTGCCCGGCCAGGACGAACCGGCCGTGCTTCACCGTCCCCGGCGGTCCTTCGCCATCCGCATAGTGCTCGATCTGTTCGACGCGGCTGTCGGCGAAGACGCCGGCGTAGAACCGTATTGCTGCCTCCGCGCGTCCGTGCTGCACGCCGGCGAACATCAGGCACGGGGCGATGACCGCACGGCCCTCGCGGCGGCCAGCCATCACCTGCCAGCTGACGCCGAAGCGATCCTGGACCCAGCCGTATCGCTCGCTCCACGCATAACGATCGATCGGCATCAGCACCGCGCCGCCTTCGGCAAACGCGGCAAACAGCCGGTCCGCCTCCGCCGCAGTCTCCACATGCACGAAGAACGAGATGCTCGGATTCAGCACGAACACGGGTCCGCCGTTGAGCGCCGTGAAGCGGTGGCCCGCCACCTCGAACTCGACGGTCAGCACACTCCCCGGCGGCCGGCCGCCCGGATTGTCCGAGCCCTCCGGATAACGGGAGGTCCCGATGACGCGGCCGGCCGGAAGCGTGCGTACGTAGAACTCGGCGGCCTCTTCGGCCCGGTCATCCAGCCAAATGCACGGGGTGATCCTGAAACTCGATGCGGTCATGGTATGCCCCTCCAGTGCAGCTTCGACAAGCAGCTCTCCGTCCGTAACTCATACAGGATAGGAGGAAATATCGAGCGCGCCTGCCGGCCTGCCAACCCTGCCGATCGCGGGCGGCGGTGCCGAAACCGCCACTTTCCCGGGGCAGCGAGGGCATCCGGGTCGGAACTGAGCCCGGTAACTGCGCGTTCGCGAGCGGTGCTGGCCCGACCTCTGGACTGGCGGGCTCAGGTAATATGGAATGATGCGGTCTCGCGACCGCCGGTGCGCCGGTGGACGCGACGCCTTGTTTCAGCCTGACCCCCTGTTGACGCAGGAGCCCGTCATGAGCATCGCCCGCGTTGCCGCCACTTTCCCTGCTGACCATGGCCTGCGTGCTCCTGCCGCTGAGCGCCCGCGCGCAGAACCCGCCACCCGCCAGCTCCCCGGGCCTGAAGGTCGATCCCCTGCCCACGCCCAGCACGGGCGAGTGGCACCGGGCCAACTCTACGCACCGGCAGGCGCTCTTCCCCCAGACCACCGATGACGGGCGCTACTGGTTCCAGCTCAACGCCCAGAACGCGCGGTCGGTCCAGCTCGAAGTGGAAGGACGTCGCTACGACTACGAGAAGGCCGCGAACGGCGTCTGGAACCTGTTCATCCCGTACCCGGGTCCTGGTCTGCGGTACACCACGGTGTACGTGGACGGCGTGCCCATGCCGGAGCCCGGCACGCACATGAACTACTCGAACGGCTGGAAGTCGGCGCTCGAGTCGCCGGCTCCCGGCGAGGACTACTACGCGATCAAGGACGTGCCACATGGCGACGTGCGCGAGCACTGGTTCTGGTCGGGCGTGACCGGCACCTGGCGCCGGATGTTCGTCTACACGCCGCCGGGCTACGACACGAGCACTGCCCGCTACCCCGTGCTCTACCTCCAGCACGGCGCCGGGGAGATGGAGCAGGAGTGGACCCACTCCGGGCTGGCCAATTTCATCGTCGACAATCTCATCGCCGAGCAGCGGGCCGTGCCCATGATCGTGGTCATGAACAACGGCTTCGCCACCCGCCCCGGGGAGCCGCCCGCGGGCCTGCGCGCGCCGGTCATGCCCGCCGCCGCGGCGCCTGCCGCACCCGCCGCGGCTGCCGCCGCGACGGCCGCGCCGCGCCCGGATCTCGGCCAGCTCACGGCCTTCGAGGAGGTGCTCATCAAGGAGGTCATTCCGGATGTCGACCGGAATTTCCGCACCATCGCCGACCGCGCGCACCGGGCGCTGGCCGGCCTGTCGATGGGCGGCGGCCAGACCTACCAGACCGGCCTCCGCAACCTCGACACCTTCTCGCACCTGGGCATCTTCAGCGGAGCGGTGTTCAACATCGCGGGCCTGCCCGCGCCGATGAAGGACGCCGCCGCGTTCAACCGGCTGGTGCCGGTCCTCTTCCTGAGCTCGGGCACCGTCGGCCGCGCCCTCCGCTTCCTCGCGACGCGTGAGGCGCCGGGCGAGGCCGAG
>VEPF01000325.1 GCA_012027055.1 Gemmatimonadota bacterium
ATTATGTTGTTTTTCCACGCCTTACCGGCGGGGGTCCGAGGGTGCCCGGCGCCTGTCCAGGGGGTGTTGCGAATTTGCCGCAAAGAGCGGGCGGGCGGCCTGCCGGGGCCAATATGTGAAGCTCGACAAGCCCGGCGGAGGGGGCGTATGTTCCGCGGACGCAGGCTCGGATGGCCGGCGCGGCAGCCCGGTCGCCGCCCTGTCTCTCCCGATCGCCTGGCACCTCCAAGCGGACGCCTCCGATGGTCGCTCAGAGCAAGGTCACGCGGGATATCACGTTCGTATCCAGCCTGCCCGAGCAGCACCAGCCGCAGCTCGAGGCGCTGCTGTTCTTCAACCGGCGGCAGGACAAGGTCCTGCCGGGTATCCTCGACGCGATCAGCCGCTACGGTGCCCCGGAAATCGTCGCCGGGTCACACGGGCTGAAGGTCAGGGTGGCCGGTCCCGTGGAAGCGCAATGCCTGTTCGCGGTCGAGCGCGCCGGTGGCGCGACGCGGCCCGTGGGCGTCATCCTCTACACCCGCGACAGCTTCGAGCGGATCACCGTCCTGCACCTCGTGGTGGCGGAAGAGTACGCGGCCGGCGGGCCGCGCGCGGACCAGCACCTGTTGCTGAGGCTGGTGCAGGCGGTGCGCCGCGTGGCGCGCCGCACCTCGGGCATCCGCCACGTCGAGTTGCTTTATTCACACAGCCGCGCACGCGCGATCGCCGCGTACGCCTGAGCCCGCTGCCGCGCCCGCCCCGGGGCCGCGATCCCGGCGAGCGGCCGGCAGGCGTCGCAGATCACCTACAGGGCCACGCGCACGATCCGGACGCGGCAGCTAGGATACAGGCAGGTCAACGCTTGCCGGGCGTGCCGGCAGCGGCCTTTCAGCGACTCTCCACGGAGGTTGACCATGTTCAAGCCAGCAAGGGTGCTCTTGGCCGGTCTGATGATGATGGCGCTGGCGGTGCCCGTGGCACAGGCGGCGTCGCGCGAGCAGATCGATGCCGAGGTGCAGGAGGCGATCCAGAAGCTGTACAAGCACTCGAGCGCCGCGAAGGAGCTGACGGCGAGGTCCGCCGGCATGCTGGTCTTCCCGAACGTCTACAAGGGCGGCATCGGCATCGGCGGCGAGTACGGCGAGGGGGCGCTGCTGGTCGGCGGCAAGACCGTTGCCTACTACAACACCGTGTCCGCATCCATCGGCTTCCAGCTCGGCGCGCAGCGCAAGAGCGAGGTCATCCTGTTCATGAACGAGAAGGAACTGCACAAGTTCAGGGACAGCGACGGCTGGACCGCGCGAGTGGACGGCAGCGTTGCCCTGGCCACGCTCGGCGCCGGCGGCGAGATCGACACCGAGACCGCCAAGAAGCCGATCATCGGGTTCATCTTTTCGAACCAGGGCCTGATGTACAACCTGACCTTCGAAGGATCGAAGATCACGCAGATCAAGAAGTAGGCGGCGGGCGGGCCGGCGCTGCCGCCCGCGGCAGATGAGCGCGGAGAGCACGCGGCAGGCCGGTCCCGGAGGACCACCGCGCCCCGCGCGCGGCCCGCGGTGGCTCGTCCGCGCGCTGCTCGTGGCGACGGCGGGCACCGCCGCGGCCGGCGTGATGGGTTCCCTCGGCTACCTCACCTGGTGGCTCGAGCTGTTCTCGAACTTCCGCCCGCAGTACGCGGCCGTGCTCACGGCGTGCGGCTGCGGCCTGCTGCTGCTGCGAAGGCCGGCAGCGGGCGTCGGTGCGCTGGCGCTCGCTGCCGTCAACGCCCTGCCGCTGCTGCACTACTACACCGCGGTGGACGAGCCGCCCGCCGCCGGCCCCGCGGTCAGCGCGGTGCGGGGCAACGTCTGGTTCCGCAACCGCCGCTACGAGGACGTGCTGCGCTACGTCGAGGCGCGGAGGCCGGACATCGCCGTGTTCCTCGAGGTGACGCCCGCGTGGCGCGACGCGCTGCGCCGGCTCGACGGCCTGCTGCCCTACCAGGCCCAGGCCGGCGGGGTCTTCGTCGCGTCGCAGCGGCCGCTCGGCAACCTGCGTGCCGCGCAGCTCGGCGCCGGGGGCGCCGAGGCGGTGGTGTTCGACTACGATGCGGGCGGGACCCCCCTGACCGTCATCGGTGCGCACACCAACTGGCCGCTCGGGCCGGACATCTCCGCGAGCCGCGACCGCGAGCTCGGACGGCTCGCGGAGATCGCCCGGAACCTGCCCCGTCCGCTGCTGGTGCGGGCGGACCTCAACGCCACCGCATTCTCGCCGGTCTTCGACTACGTGCTGAGCCGCGCGGGCCTGCGGGATTGCGCGGCCGGCCGCGGCTTCAGCCCGACCTGGCCCACGCAGTTCCTGCCGCTCGGCATGCAGATCGACCACTGTCTCGCCGGGCGGGGACTGGCGATCACGCGCTTCGCGACCGGCCCGGACGTCGGCTCCGATCACTACCCGCTGGAGGTCGGCGTCCGCCTCGGCATCGGCGACGGGGACGACGCGGCCTTCAGCGCTTCGCTTGCGCCACTGACATCCCGCCAGTGAGCACGAGGCGCATGGCCGCCTCGATCGGCATGTCGAGCGGTTCGCTGCGCGAGCGCGGCACCAGCAGCGTGTGGCCGCCGATCTGGTAGCTCATCGGGAAGTAGACCGTGACGCAGCCGGCCGCGGCGGGGCCGATGCCCAGCTCCGCCGCGGCGTCGCGGGTCACGAAGCCGATCAGGGCGGCCTCCCCCAGGCGGACCAGCACCACGCGGCCCAGCTCGCGCCGTTCGCCGCCAGCCGGCAGCAGCTGCACGAAGTCGCGGACCGCGCCGTATACCGTCTTCACGACGGGAATGCGGTCCATCAACCGCTCCCACGCCGCCAGCAGCCGGCGCACCAGGAAGGCGTTGACGAGCACGCCGGCGGCGATCAGCAGCCCCACGGCCGCGACGCTCCCCATGCCCGGGCGGTAGTGCTCCTCCGGCACGACCAGC
>VEPF01000332.1 GCA_012027055.1 Gemmatimonadota bacterium
TGCGCTCGCGGGGCGCGGTGCCGCGGCACGAGGGCTGCCGCTTGCTCATCGAGCCCGGCCTCGGGCTGGGCGGCACGATCGGTGGCGGCTGCGGGGAAGCGGAAGTGATCGCCGCCGCGGACCAGGTGCTGGCCAGCGGGCGGCCGTGGCTGCTCGAGGTGCGGCTCGCGGATGACGTGCAGTCGTGGAGCCCCGCCGTGTGCGGCGGCGTGATGGAGATCTTCGTGGAACCGATCGGTGCGAGCGCATGAGCATCCAGGTCCGTGAGTCGGCCGGCCCGGCGCGGCCGGCGCGCGCCAGCGCCGGCACGTGGCCGCGCTACGCGGCCTTCATCCGCACCCCGCCGGAGCTCAGCATCTCCTGGCACGACCCGCACAGCGGCGCGCGCGCCTGGCTGGTGATCAACTCGCTGCGCGGCGGCGCGGCCGGCGGCGGCACGCGCATGCGCCTCGGCCTCGACCCGCACGAGGTGATGTACCTGGCCAAGGCCATGGAGCTGAAGTTCTCGATCTGCGGCCCGCCCATCGGCGGCGCCAAGAACGGCATCGACTTCAACGCCCGCGATCCCCGCCGCACCGAAGTGCTGGAGCGCTGGTACCACGCCATCCGCCCCTACCTCCGCTCCCGCTACGGCACCGGCGGCGATCTCAACGTCGATGAAGTGCTCGACGTGATCCCGGCCTTCCGGAAGCTCGGCCTCGCGCACCCGCAGCAGGGCATCATCCAGGGACATCTCCAGCCGCCCGATGACGCCTCCTTCCGGCGGGTGCTCGAGACCATGGGGCTGGGCGTGCAGGCGACGCTCTCCCCCGAGCTCTCCGTGCCCGGCCTCGAGCTCACCGTCGCCGACATGATCACCGGCTACGGGGTGGCCGCCGCCGTGCGCCGGTACTACGAGCGGTCCGCGCGCGGGCTCGAGGGCGTGCGCGTCTCGCTCGAGGGCTTCGGCAACGTCGGCGCGGCCGCAGCCCTGTACCTGGCCCGCTGCGGCGCGCGCCTGGTGGCCATCGCGGACGCGGAGCAGAGCCTGCTCGCGCCGGCCGGTCTCACCGCGGACGACGTCGCGGACCTCTTCCGCCGCCGCGCGCACAAGCTGCTGCCCGCCGACGATCCGCGTGTGCGCCCCGGCCACCAGGGCTTCCTGGACGCGCCCGCCGAAGTGTTCGTGGCCGCCGCCATCTCCGAGTCGGTGGTCCCGGAAGCGCTCGAGCGGCTGCACGCCGCGGGCGTGCACGTGATCGCGGCCGGCTCGAACCAGCCGTTCCGCGAGACCCGCATCGGTTCCACGCACGTGGCGCGGAGCGCGGACGCGCACTTCACCGTGCTGGCCGACATCCTGGCCAACTGCGGCATGGCGCGGACCTTCAGCTACCTGATGGAGCCGGATGCGCGTCCGGAGCCGGGGCCCATCTTCGATGCGGTGCGCGCGACCATCGAGGCGACGCTCGATGAGGCGCTGGAGCGCACCCGCGGCCAGCGCACCGGCCTGTTGGGCGCCACGCTCGCCCTCGCCCTGGACCGGATCGAAGCGGACCGGTGAGCGGCATGACCGGGATCGTGCTCTGCATCGGCACGAAGCGCGGCCTGTTCCTGGCCCGCTCGGAGGACCGGGCCGCCTGGCGGTTGAGCGAGCCGCTGCTGGTGGGCCGCGAGATCTACCACGCCTGGCTGGACCCGCGCGATCCGCGCCGGGGCTGGGCCGCATCCGCCCACAAGGTGTGGGGGCCGCACGTCCACCGCACGCTCGATGGCGGCCGGACCTGGGATGTGCTGGAGGCCGCGCCGCACTTCCCGGACGAGCGCGGCCTGGGCGCCATCTGGCACCTGGCGCCCGGGCCCGGGGGGGACACGCTCCTGGCCGGCATCGAGCCCGCCGGCCTGTTCGTCTCGCGTGATGCAGGCGAGTCCTGGGATGAGGTGCAGGCGCTCAACCGGCACCCGACCAGCAGCACCTGGCAGCCGGCGGGCGGCGCGCTCGCGCTCGGCTCCATCCAGTACGACCCGCGCGAGCCGCGGCGGCTGTACTGCTCGGTCTCGGCGGGTGGGGTGTACTGCAGCGAGGATGAAGGCGCGACCTGGCAGCCGCGCAACCGGGGCGTGCGCGCGGATTTCCTGCCGCAGCCTTTCCCGGAGGCCGGACAGTGCGTGCACCGGCTCCGGCTGCACCCGGCCCGGCCCGACCGGCTCTACCAGCAGAACCTCTGCGGCGTCTACCGGAGCGACGATCGCGGCGAGACCTGGCACGACATCACGGACGGCCTGCCGAGCGGGTTCGGGTACGGGCTCGCGCTGGATCCCGGGGATGCGGACGTCGCCTTCGTGATCCCGGAGGAATCCAGCCACATGCGCACTACCGTGGGCGGGCGGCTGCGCGTGTACCGCACGCGCGATGCGGGCCGCAGCTGGGAAGCGCTCGAGCGGGGCCTGCCGCAGCAGCACGCGTACGTGAGCGTGCTGCGCGAAGGGATGTGCCACGACCCGCTGCGGCCGGCGGGCGTGTACTTCGGGACTTCCAGCGGCCACCTGTTCGCCAGCGCGGATGCGGGCGAGACCTGGCAGCTGGTGGCCGGCTACCTGCCGCGCATCCTGAGCGTCACCGCCTCCGCCTGGTAGGCGCTGCCGCCTCAGTCGGCGGCAGCGGGAACGCCTCCGGAGCGCTGCCCTCCGGATCTTCCGGCACCCACCCGAATCTCCGCCAGTCGATGCGCCCGTCGCGACCGAAGCGCACGCCCTCCGAGCGGAGCAGCTGCCGCTGCCGCACCGCACCGTGCAGCACGCCCCTGATCGAGATCTCGCCGTGGCGGTTGACCACGCGCCACCACGGCACATCGCTGTCGTCGGGCAGGGCGTGCAGCGCCTGGCCGGCGCCCCGGGCCGCGCGCGGCTGCCCCAGCAGCGCGGCCACGCCGCCATAGCTGCTCGCCCGCCCGTGCGG
>VEPF01000021.1 GCA_012027055.1 Gemmatimonadota bacterium
GAGCCAGGTGGTGGAGGGCAACCTGGAGCGCCGGCGTTCCGAGGTCGCGGTCGCCGAGAACATCATCGCCGAAGGCGTGCGGGAGTTCTGGCACTGGTACCGGGGGCGCAACGTCGTCCCGACCATCCGGGAGCTGCGCGACTGGGCCGAACAGGTCCGGGACACGGAGACCCGCCGGGCGCTGCAGGCGCTGCACCACCTCTCGGCGCGGGACCAGGCGGCGATCGAGACGCTCACCCGGCAGCTGCTGGCGAAGGTGCTGCACTCGCCCACCGCGCGGCTGCGGGAGTCCGCGGCCGAGGGCAGGGACGCGCAGGTGCTGGAGGTTGCGCGATACCTCTTCGCACTGGATGATATGGTGCTCGGACGGAACGGCGACGCCAGCGGCGGGAAACGGGAGCAATGAACGGGCGGAAGGTACTGGTCACGGGCGGGGCGGGGTTCATCGGCAGTCACGTCGCGCAGGCACATCTGGGACGCGGCGATCGGGTGTGGCTCGTGGACGACCTCAGCACGGGCAAGCGGGAGAACCTCCCGGCCGGCGCGGAGTTCGTCCACCTGAGCGTCAATGATCCGGGTCTCGACGACGTGTTCTGCGCGGCCGGCGGGTTCGACCTGGTGAATCATCACGCCGCGCAGATCGACGTGCGGATTTCGGTGGACGATCCGCGCCGGGACGCGCGCACCAACGTGGACGGCTTCCTGAACGTGGCGGAGTGTGCGCGCCGGCACGGCACGCGCCGCGTCATCTTCGTCTCCTCGGGCGGGGTGGTGTACGGCGAGCCGGAAGTGCGCCCCACGCCGGAAGGCGAGCCCAAGCTGCCGCGCTCGCCCTACGGGGTCAGCAAGCTGGCGGCCGAGCAGTACCTCTTCTACTACGCGAACGTGCACGGGCTGGAATACGCGGCGGTGCGTTACAGCAACGTGTACGGTCCGCGCCAGGATCCCCACGGGGAAGCGGGCGTGGTGGCGATCTTCTGCAGCCGGCTGCTGGCCGGCACGCCGTTCACCATCTTCGGCGATGGCGAGCAGACGCGCGACTACGTGTTCGTGGGGGACGTGGTCGCGGCCAACCTGCTGCTGGCCGACGTGCCGCTCGCGGCGCCGACCACGCTCGACGCGCGCGCCTTCAACGTGGGCACGGGCGTGGCGACCTCGGTGAACGGATTGGCGGACGCGCTGCTGCGCGCCAAGGGCCGCGCCGTAACCCGGCAGTACGCGCCCGCGCGTCCGGGCGAGCTGCAGCACTCCTGCCTGGACGCGGGCAAGCTGCGCGGGCTGGACTGGGCGCCCGCGGTGACGCTGGAGCAGGGCCTGGCCGCGACGTACGACTTCATTGCCGCCAAGGAGGCGAGCGCGTGATTGCATTGCTGCAGGAAGCCACCACCAGCGCCGGTCGCTTCGATCTGCTGCTGGGCGGCACCCTGTTCACCAAGCTGGTGCTGGCGGTCAGCGTGATCGCCTCGGTGGGTGGCTGGGTGCTGATCATCTGGAAGTGGGCGCAGTTCCGGCGCCTGCGTCGCGATGGCTTCCGGTTCGTGGCCGCGATCGAGCGTTCGCAGCGGCTGGAGGATGCGTACAAGACGGTGATGCGCCTGCCGGAGACGCCCTACAGCCGGCTGTTCGCGCAGGGGGCAAACTTCTTCAGCGAGCTGCGGCCGGGGGCCCTGCGCGAGGGGGCACCGCCGCAGGCGGGGCTGTCGGAGGCGCAGCTCAACGCGCTCTGGCTGGTGCTCGAGAAGACCCAGGACGAGGAGCGCGATGCGGCCGCCGGCGGACTGGTCTGGCTGTCGGTGATCGCGGTGACCGCGCCGCTGCTCGGGCTGCTCGGCACGGTGCTAGGCGTGATGGACGCGTTCCTGGGCGTGGCGGTGGCGGGCAGCGCGAACATCAGCTCGGTCGCGCCGGGTATCGCGGAGGCGCTGGTCACCACCGCGGCGGGGCTGATCGCGGCGATTCCGGCCGCGATCGCGTACAACTACTTCGCGATCCGGCTGGAGCGGTTCACGGGCGAACAGGAGGGTTTCGCCAGCGAGTTCATCGGCACGCTGGCCCGGGAAGGGAGGGTCTAGTGCTGCGCACGCGGCGGGCGAGGCGGGGGTCGATCCAGGTGGATGCCGAAGTACGGCTGGTCAACCTGATCGACATCGCCTTCGTGCTGCTCATCATCTTCATGATCACCGCGCCGATCCTGCAGGGCGGGGTGGACGTCAAGCTGCCCCAGGCCGATGCGGTGCCGATCGAGAGCAACGACGCGCTGATCATCACGGTGACCGCGAAGGGGGCCATCTTCGTCAACAAGACCGAGACCACACTCGACGAGCTGCCCGCCCTGGTGCGGACCTACGCGCGCGGTGACATGCCGATCGCGCTCAAGGGGGACCAGAGCGTGGCCTACCAGCACATCGTCCGGGTGCTCGGACGGTTGCGCCGCGCCGGGATCACCGACGTCGGCCTGATGGTCGATCCGGAGGCGTGAGGCGATGGCGGCCGAGAGCGTCGGGCTGTTCGGCAACTGGGGGAGCGGCCTGCGCCGGCGGGGCGGGCGTCCCGGCCGGAGCGCCCTGCTCGGCTCGACGCTGCTGCACGCCAGTTTCGTTGCCACCTTCTGGATCGGCTCGGTCCCGACCCACCGCGATCTGCCCCAGTTCGTGCAGTACCGCGTCCGGCTCTACTCCCCGCCGCCCACCGTCAAGGGACCGCCCACGCCGGTGGACCAGACCACCGCGCCGGTGGTGACGCCCCCGCAACCGGAACCGGTGAAGCAGCCGCCGCAGCCGAAGCCCACGGCCCGCACGCAGGCGGCACTGCCGAAGCCGGTGGAAGGCAAGGCCCAGGCCGCCAAGCCGGCCACCGGTGCGCGCCCCAAGCCGGGGGCGGTCGGAGGCGAAGGGATCGACATAGCGATGGAGGGGCAGGAGTTCCCG
>VEPF01000348.1:0-591 GCA_012027055.1 Gemmatimonadota bacterium
GGCTCGTGCCGCTCGCGTTGCAGGGTGTTGGCACGCGAGCGATCGCGGGCGGGTGCCCGGACAGCCGTGAGGGGCACGGTGCTCATGCCGTCCTCCCGTTGCCTGCCTGGGTCGAGCGGCGCGTCGAGGCGAGCCGGCCCACGGAGTCGATGAACGCGTGGCCGCGGGCCGCGTAGTCCTCGTACATGTCGAACGCCGCGGCGGCGGGGCTGAGCAGGACCGTCGCCGGCCCCCCGTCCGCCGCCTCCCCCAGGGCGAGATGCGCGAGGGCATCCGCCGTGGCGACCGCCGCGTCCATCGTCGCCGCGCGGGCCGTTCGGGCCAGTCCCGCATCGCTGAACAGCCGCTCCAGCGCAGGTCCGCTCTCCCCGATCAGGACCGCGGCAAAGGCCCGCTCGCCCACCACCGTCGCCAGCTGGGCCAGGTCCACGCCCTTGTCGCGCCCGCCGGCGATCAGCACGACCGGTGCCGGGAACGCCCGCAGCGCGGCGATCACCGCGTCGGGCTGGGTGCCCTGGGAGTCGTTGACGAACCGCACGCCGTCGATGAGGCCCACCGACTGGAGGCGATGCTCCACGCCGGTGAAGCCTG
>VEPF01000348.1:601-2509 GCA_012027055.1 Gemmatimonadota bacterium
ATACAGCACCGCCGGAGCCGTCCCCAGGCCGGCATAGCCGCCGCCGACCGGGTCCTCCAGGTTGAGGACCAGCGCCCCGTCGGGATCCACGAGCTCGGCCAGGCGGCGCTTGACCCGCCGGTAGGCGTCCACGCTTCCGTGCCGGTCCAGGTGATCCGAGGTGACGTTGGTGTAGACCGCGACCGTCGTCCCGCGCGACAGGGCCGGCAGCTGCAGCTCGGAGAGCTCCACGACCACCCGATGGGCCGGCGTCAGCGCCGGCAGTCGCTCGAGCAACGGCTGACCGATGTTCCCGCCCAGGAGGGCGGGATGGAGCGGGTCGGCCGCCAGGATCGCGTGGATCAGCGACGAGGTCGTCGTCTTGCCCTTGGTGCCCGTGACCCCGATGGTGGGCGCCAGGCACAGGCGAAGGAACAGGTCCGACTCCGACACCAGCGCCGGGGCCGAGGCGTCACCTGCCGCCCGCGCCGCCACCAGGGCAGCCAGCGCCGCGCGCAACCTCGGCTCGGTGGTTGGATAGTCGGGCGTGATCGATGGCGAGGTGGTCACGAGCGCCGCGCCGCGAAGCACCGCCGCCGGGTCCACCTCGGGGCCGAGGGCAAGCCTGACCGGCCGGCCGTCCAGCAGATCGATCACGCGCGCGAGCTCGTTGCCGCGCCGGAGGTCGTAGACGGTGACCACGGCCCCGGCATCGTGGAGGAACCGGGCGAGCGCGACGCCGCTCCGCGCGAGCCCCAGCACGGCGACCGGGCGTCCACGGAGCATCCCGGCCCGGATGCCGTCCATGGTCAGGCCATCGAGGTCGATGGTGGGCAGGGTCACGTCAGGCGAGCGCATTGATCGAGGCCATGAACAGGGTGACGCCGAGCAGGCCGGCCAGGCTGCCCACGATCCAGAACCGCATGGTGGTCTTCTCCTCGTCCCAGCCACCCAGCTCGAAGTGGTGGTGGAGCGGCGCCATGCGGAACACCCGCTTGCCGCCCGAGAGCCTGAACCACCCGATCTGGATGATGCCGCTGGTCGTCTCGACCACGAAGATCAGGCCGATGATGGGCAGCACCAGGATCTGGCCGGTGATCAGGGCGATGACCGCCAGCGGCGCCCCCAGGCTCAGCGACCCGGAGTCGCCCATGAACACCTGGGCCGGGTGGACGTTGAACCACAGGAACCCGAGCAGGGCGCCGATGATCAGCGCGCACAGGAACGCGGTGTTCGGCTGGGCCGGAACGTTGAGCAGCGCGATGATCATGAACGACACGAACGCGAACGCGAGCGTGCCGCCGGCGAGGCCGTCAAGGCCGTCGGTGATGTTCACGCCGTTGGACGCGGCCACGATCGCGAACGCGGCGAACGGCACGTAGATGATCGGATCGATGAACACGTCGCCCACGAACGGCACCCGGATCTGGGTGAGCTCGTACGTGCTCTGGATCTGCCACGCCACGAACACGGCCACCACCGACTGCCACAGGAGCTTCTGGCGGGCGCGGATGCCCTCGCCGGTGCGGGCGTTGAGGTAGTCGTCCACGGCACCCAGCAGGCCGACCAGGGCGAGCGTCGCGAGCGGGGCGATGCTGCCGCCCTGGCCCTCGGGCCATCGGAGCAGGAGGAAGATCCCGAGCACCACGCTGATGATCAGCAGGCCGCCCATGGTGGGCGTCCCCCACTTGATCATGTGGCTCTGCGGGCCCTCCTCGCGGATCTGCTTCGCATAACCGAGGTGGCGCAGCAGCCGGATGTACGGCGGCATCAGGATCACCACCAGGGCGAAGGCCAGCAGCAGGCCCTGGATCAGCTCGAGCGTCATGGCCGCGAGATCCCGGCCGGCCCGGCCGCAAGCGTGTCCACGACCCCCTCGAGCTCGACGCCCCGCGACGCTTTCACCAGGATGATGTCCTGCTCGGCGCA
>VEPF01000348.1:2519-2925 GCA_012027055.1 Gemmatimonadota bacterium
CCGCGGCCGCATGCACCCGGCCGGGCTCCATGCCGGCGTCCCGCGCCCCGGCCGCGATCCCCTCGGCCGGGCCACCGCGGCCGCCGCCCACGACGATCAGGCGGTCGAGGAGCGACGCGGCTGCCTGGCCGCCCTCGCGGTGGCCCGCGTCATGCGCGTCGCCCAGCTCGCGCATCTCGCCCAGCACGGCGACGTGGCCCCCCGGCAGGCCCGCGAGCAGATCGAGGGCTGCCCGCACCGATGCCGGCGAGGCGTTGTAGGTGTCGTCGATG
Source organism: Gemmatimonadota bacterium (assembly GCA_012027055.1). Lineage (GTDB taxonomy): Bacteria > Gemmatimonadota > Gemmatimonadetes > Longimicrobiales > RSA9 > VEPF01. The sequence goes on from VEPF01000348.1 coordinate 2,792, forward strand.
ATCGTGAGCCCGGCGGCCCGCACCACCACCGACCGGTGCGCGGCCGTGGACGGAACGGTGAGACCCGGCACGATCTCGTCGATGGCCATGCCGGCGGCAAGCCCCGGCGCGGCCGCCGCGAGCGCGTTGTGGAC
>VEPF01000437.1 GCA_012027055.1 Gemmatimonadota bacterium
CGAGGGGCACTTCTTGGGCTTCGGCGGCGCGGGCATGTCGGCGCTGGCCGAGCTGGTCCTGCACGCGGGCGGACGCGTGAGCGGCTGCGACGTCTCGCCCGGCGAGAGCGCGGAGCGGCTACGCGCGCTGGGCGCCTACCTGGTACGGGGTCACGACGCGGTGCATGCGCGCAGCGCCCAGGCCCTGGTGGTCACCGCCGCGGTGGCGCCGGACCATCCCGAATTGCAGGCCGCGCGCGAGCTGGGAATCCCGGTCCTGAAGCGCGCGCAGGCACTGGGGGCGATCGTCAACCGGGGCACCGTGATCGCGGTCGCGGGAACGCACGGCAAGACCACCACCACCACGATGATCGCCCAGGTGCTGGCGGCGGCGGGTCGCAACCCGACCGCGCTGGTGGGCGGTCGCGTGGCGGAGTGGGGCAGCGGCCTGCGGATCGGCCGCGATGACCTGTTCGTGGTGGAAGCGGACGAGTACGACCGCTCCTTCTTCGCGTTGGCCCCGCACATCGTGGTGCTGACCAGCGTGGAAGCGGACCATCTGGACAGTTACGGTGACCTGGCCGGCGTGGAAGCGGCGTTCCGCGCGTTCCTTGAGCTGGTGCCACCGCAGGGTGTGATCGTCGCCTGCATGGATGATCCCGGCGTGCGGCGGGTGACGAGCGGGCTGGCGCATGCGGTGAGTTGGTATGGCACCGGCGACGATGCGGTGCTGCGCGCCCGCCACATCCAGGCCGCGGGCGGCCACATGCGCTTCGCCGTCTACCACGACCAGCGGCTGCTGGGCGACATCCACCTGGCCATGCCCGGCGAGCACAACGTGCGCAACGCGCTCGCGGCCATTGCCGTGACCCGCGCCCTCGGCATCGACTTCGCGGCGGCGCCCCGGGTGTTCGCCGAGTTCGGCGGGGTAGCCCGGCGGTTCCAGTTGATCGGCGAGGCGGCGGGCGTCCGTTTCATCGACGACTACGCACACCATCCGACCGAGATCGCTGCCACGCTCGCGGCCGCACGCACTGCCCATCCGGGCGCGCGCATCGTGGCGGTGTTCCAGCCCCATCTCTACAGCCGCACGCGGGACCTGGCCCCCGAATTCGGCCACGCTCTCGCGCGCGCCGACCTGGTGCTCCAGCCCCATCTCTACAGCCGCACGCGGGACCTGGCCACCGAATTCGGCCACGCTCTCGCGCGCGCCGACCTGGTCTTCCTGACCGGGATCTACCCGGCGCGCGAGCGCCCCATCGAGGGCGTGGCCGGGGAACTGCTCGCGCGGGCGACGCGCGCGGCCGGCGCGCGCGAGGTGCGCTATCACGAGATGTTGGCGCCCCTGGAGCACGCACTCGCCGCCGAGCTGCGCGCGGGCGACCTCTGCATCGCCATGGGCGCCGGCGACGTCGACGCGGCCGTGCGACGCGTGCACCACCGGCTGCTGCGAGGGGAATCGTGAGCGCCGCGGCCGGACGCTGGCTGCTGGTGGTGGCCGCGACCGTGCTCGCCACGGGCGGGGCCGTACTCGCGCCGCGTGTCCTCCGCCGCATGGACTCGTTCCACGTCCAGCAGGTGGAAGTCACGGGAGCCCGCTACCTGAGCGCGCCGGAAGCGGTGGCGGCCAGCGGCATCGGCCCGACCTCGAGCGTGTTCGGCAATTTCGACCAGTGGCGCGCCGCGCGGCTCCGCCACCCGCTGGTGCAGGACGTGCGGATCACGCGCCGCCTGCCGTTCACGATCGTGCTGCAGGTCACCGAGACCAGACCGCTCGCCTTCGCCCAGTTACCCGCGCTCCGGCCCGTGGATGCGCGGGGCCGGCTGCTCGAGATCGACCCGGCGCGCGAGCCGCTCGATCTGCCGCTGCTTGCCGCCGCGCCCGGCGTGGTCGCCGGAGCGGTGACCGATCCTGCTGCCCTGCGTGCCCTGGCCGTGCTGGGGCGAGTCGCCCAACTGGAGCCGGCGCTCTTCGCGCTCACGTCGGAAGTAACGCCCCTGGCCGAAGGCGTGAAACTGATCGTCCGCGAGCCCGCCGGCGCCCAGTTGCTTTTGCCCGACGCCCCCGCCGCGGATCAGCTGCACCTGCTCCGCCTCGCGCTCGCCGATGTCCAGGGCGAGCGGCCCAACAGCGCGGCCGTCGGCGAGCCCCGGCTGCGGCGGATCGACGCCCGCTACCGCGAGCAAATCGTGGTGGCGCTCACCCCGAACCAGTCACGCTGATGCGCTCCAACACGATTGCCGGCCTCGACATCGGCTCCACCAAGACCTGCGCGGTCATCGCGGACATCTCCGCCGATGCGCGCGGCGGTCCCATCGTGAAGGTGCTCGGGGTCGGCCAGGCGCGGACCGGCGGCATGCGCCGCGAGGCGATCACCGACATCGAAGGCACCACCGAGTCCGTGCGCACCGCCATGAAGGAAGCCGAGCTGATGGCCGGCATCCACGTGGACCGGGTGTTCACGGGCGTGGCCGGCGAGTACATCCACGCGCGCAACTCCAATGGCGTGGTGGCCGTCGGCGGGGAGGAAATCAGCGCTGCGGACGTGAAGCGGGTGCAGGAAGTCGCGCGCGCCGTCGTGGTCCCCGCCGACCGCGAGGTGCTGCACGTCCTGCCGCAGGAGTACAGCGTCGATCACCAGCACGGCATCCGCGATCCAATCGGCATGGCCGGCACCCGCCTTGAGGCCGAGGTCTACATCATCACCAGTTCGATCACCGCCACGCAGAACCTGCGCAAGGCGGTCAGCCGCGCCGGGTATCGGATCGAGCGCACGGTGCACGAACCGCTGGCCACTTCCCTCGCCGTGGTGACGCCGGATGAGAAGGACGTGGGCGTCGCCCTGGTAGACCTGGGCGCATCCACCACCGAGCTCGCGGTCTTCCGCGACGGCAAGATGCGCCGCCTCGCCTCCCTCCCGTGGGGGGGCGGCACCGTCCCCGACG
>VEPF01000324.1 GCA_012027055.1 Gemmatimonadota bacterium
CTGCGAGGCGTCCTTGCGCAGGCTGTCCGTCCAGTCCCCGATGGCGGCGGCGAAATCGCGCGCGCGGACATCACCAGGCACGAGCGCGCCCGGCACCGGCCGGGCGGCCGCGCCTGCGGCGGGTGGCGTGCCATCGATCCGGGCCACGAACGTGTTGAACTCGAGCACCCGCACGCTCACCGCGACGCCCACCTCGCGGAGCTGTGCCTGGATCACTTCCGCCATCTCCTGGTAGGAACCGCCGCCCTGCCAGACCATGAGCGGGAAGCGGAACGGGCGACCCGCGGCGTCCTCGCGGATGCCATCACCGTCGCGGTCTTGCCAGCCGCTCTGCTCCAGCAGCCGGCGCGCCTGCGCGGGATCCGGCACGGGAGCGAGCGCGGCGTCCGTGCTGTCGAAGGCCCAGTGCACGGGCGTGACGGTGGCGCGGCCGAGCACGTTGAAGCCGCCCATGATGCCGTCCACGATAGCCTTCCGGTCGAGCGCATACCTGATCGCCTGGCGCTCCGCCCTCGTGTCGAAGAACGGCAGGCGCGCGTTCAGCCCCAGGAACACCCAGTTGGCGGAAGGCACCTCGAGCACGCGCAGCTCGGGGCTGGCCCGCAGCTGCGCGACCTGCGCCGGGCGGATCGAGAGCGCGATGTCCACGCGCCCGGTCAGCACCTCCGCGAGCAGCCCCGTCTGCTCGGGAATGGTGCGATAGACCAGGCGGTCCAGGTACGGCCGCCCGCCCAGTGCTGCCGGGAAGTCCGGGTTCGCCTCGAACACCCAGTCGTTGCCCGGCCGCCGGCGCACGAAGCGGAAGGGGCCGCTGCCCACGGGGCTGGTCCCGAACGGGTGCTGCACGAGCTGCTCGGGCGGGACGTCGCCCAGGACGTGGCGAGGCAGGGGCGGCAGCAGGAACCAGGGCTCCAGGAAGTCCGGATGCACGCGCAGGCGGAGCACCACCGTGTACGGATCGGGGGTGAGCACGCGCGGCGAGTAGGGCGCGAACGCCGCCATGTCCACGTACCCGGTGCGCGGGTCCTTCGCGCGCTCGAACGTGAACGCCACGTCCGCGCTGGTCACGGGCTGGCCGTCATGCCAGCGCACATCGTGCCGCAGCCGGAAGGTGAGCTCGAGCGAGTCCGGGGCGACCCGCACGGTGTCCCACGCTGCCGCCAGCCACGGCTGCGGCCGCTGCTGCGCATCGAAAACGATCAGCGGCGTGAACAGCGCGTAGCGCTCCAGCGCCTTGTTCACGTCCGGCAGCGTGCCGAACGGGTTCATGGTGCGGAGCTCCACGTACATGCCGATCACCGCGGTCCCGCCGCGCACGGGCGCACGCGCGGCCTCGGCGGTGTCGGGCGGCACGTCCCGCCCGCCCGCGGGCGCGCCGTCGCACCCGGCGAGCAGCCGCGCCCGCGACAGCCCCCGGAGCCGGCAGGCGTCAACGACCCGCGTGATGGGGTCCACTGGTCAGATTCCGGTAGGCGTGATAGTGGCGGAGCGCGGCCTGCGCATCGCCTCGCTGCTCGAGCAGCCGGGCGAGATTGTAGTGCGCGTCGGCCAGCGTGTCATCCGCGGCCAGCGCGCCCCGGTACGCCTCGGCCGCCGCTTCCGGCTGGCGCAGGTCCTCGAGCGCCACGCCCAGGTTGAAGGAACCCACCGCGTGCGGACCGGCCGCCAGTGCAGCGCGGTAGTGCGCGGCCGCCTCGGCGGCACGTCCCTGCCCGTGCCGCAGCCGCCCCAGGTTGACGTGCGCATCCGCGTGGGCGGGCGCCAGCTCCAGCACCCGCTCGTACGCGGCGAGCGCTTCCTCGGGCGTCACGGCCTCCAGCTCGAGCGCCAGCCGGTACCAGTCCTCCGCGCCGTAATCCGCCCGCGCGTGCGCCGCGGCCGAGTGCTGACGCGCGAACGGCGCCACCCTCGCCGCCAGCTCGGCCACGCTGAAATCCAGCACCAGCTGGCCGGACTCGGGATTCCAGGCCGCGCCGCCATCCTGCACCACGATCTCCTCGCCCCGGGCGCTGATGCGCAGCTCGCTCAGGGACCGGCCAGTGGGCAGCTCTTCCCGCAGCCGCTGCAGCGCGTGCGCGATGCGCCGGCGAGGGACATGCGCGGCCGCGAGCGCGGCCGCAGTGCGCAGCAGCACCAGGTCCTGGAAGCCGAACCGGTATTCGCCTCGGGAACCACGCTCCGGGGTGAGGATGCCGGAGCGCGCATACGCGCGGACCTGGCCCGCGGTGAGACCCAGCAGCTTCGCGATGTCGCCGGTGGTGTATCCCTTCATGACGTCCCGGCGGGGCGTACCCGCCCGCTATCGGGAGCCGCCCGCCGCTCGCTTCTTCGGGGCCGCCTTCTTCTCGGGCGACGCGCGCTTCGCCGACTTCCGGTCCGCGGCCGCCGGGGCGACCGCCTCGGATGCCGCGCCCGCCCGCGCCAGGCTGGCCTTCAACGCCTGCATCAGATCGATGATCTGTGGCGGTGGCGCGGCCACCGGCGCCTGCGTGATGTCCTCGCCGTCGATCTTCCGCCGGATCAGCTCCATGATGCGCTCCCGCACATCATCGCGGTAGCTCTCGGGGTGGAACTCGTCGCTGGCAATCTGCCGGATCAGCTGCACCGCCAGCTCCAGCTCCTTCGGCTTCACATCCGCCGCCCCGATCGGCACCTCCTCGAACGATCGCACTTCGTGCGCGTACCGCAGCTGCTCCATCACCAGCCCATCGCCCAGCGGCGAGAGCAGCACCAGGTACTGCTTCCCCCGCGCCGCGTACCGCCCCAGCGCCGACAGGCCGGTCTCCCGCATCGCCTGCGAGAGCAGACGGTACGCCCGGTCGCCACCCCGGTCCGGCCCCAGGTAGTACGGCCGGTCCACGTACACTCGCGCCACCTTCGCGGCCGGCACGAACTCCACGATCTCGATCGTGTTGTCCGCCTTC
>VEPF01000426.1 GCA_012027055.1 Gemmatimonadota bacterium
TACCGGCGCCCGCGCAGGCCGCGAGGAGCGCCAGCAGCGCGACGCCCGCCGTCGGCGCCACACCGCGCCCCCTGCCCATCCGCCCTTTCCCACTTCCCCTTTCCCGGGCCAACCCCCGCCTACTCCTTTGCCGCCTTCGGCCCCAGGTACTGCGCCCGCCACCCATGCATGGTCTCCCACCACACGAACGCGTTCTGCGGCTTTAACACCCAGTGGCCTTCATCGGGGAAGACCAGCAGCCGGGCGGGCACGTTCTGCCGGCGGAGCGTGGTGAAGGTCATGAGCGCCTGCTCGAGCGGCACGCGGTAATCGAGCATGCCGTGGATCACGAGCGTGGGCGTGCGCATGCTGCCCGCGGACTCCGCCGGGTTCCACTTCTTGAAGACCTCCGGGTTCTCCCACGGCTTGCCGAACTCCCACTCCTCGAACCACAGCTCCTCGGTGGAGCCGTACATGGAGCGCTTGTCGAAGATGCCGTCGTGGTTGATGAGCGCGACGAAGCGGTCGGTGTGACCGTTGATCCAGTTGATCATGTAGCCGCCGTAGGAGCCACCGGCCGCGGCCACGCGGTCCTTGTCGAGGAACGGGTAGACCGAGAGCGCGTGGTCGAGGCCGTTCATCAGGTCGGTGTACACCCTGCCGCCCCAGTCGCCGCTGATCTCATCGGTGAACTTCTGCCCGTACCCGGTGCTGCCGCGCGGGTTGATGGCGACGATCACGTACCCCGGTGCGCCGAACAGGTTGGGGTTCCAGCGGTAGCTCCAGCTGTCCTGCCACGCGCCCTGCGGCCCGCCGTGGATCAGGAACAGCACCGGCCACTTCTGCGCCGGGTCGAAGTTGGGCGGCCGGACGATGAAGCCCTGCACCTTGGCGCCTTCCGCGCCCTCGAACCAGAACGGCTCCACGGGCTGGAGCGCGAGCTGATTCAGGAGCTGGTCGTTGACGTGTGTGAGCTGCGCGCGGGGCTTGCCCTTCGCGTCCAGCGCGAACAGCTCCACCGGGCTGGTCGTGCTCTGCCGGGCCACCACCAGCGTCTTCTGGTCGGGCGCCACCGCGAGCCCGCTGTAGAAGACCGTGTCCGTCACCTGCACGGGCGGGCCGCCGCGCACGGCGACGTGGTAGATGTTGCTGTGCAGCCGCTCGGCCGCGAGGAACCAGATGGTCTTCGAGTCCGGTGTCCACTGGAAGAAGTCGACGGTGAGGTCGAGGTCCGGGGTGAGACTCACGTGCTGGTTCGTGGTGCGGTCGTAGAGCATGAGTTGCGCGCGGTCCGCCTCGAAGCCCGGCCGCTCCATGGCCAGGTACGCGATGTAGCGCCCGTCCGGCGAGTACTTGGGGGCGACGTCGTTCGCGTCATTGTCCGTGAGCAGCTGCGGCTCCCCGCCCGCCGCCGACACCAGCCACACGTCATTACCGGTGCCCACCATGGTCTGCCGGTCCGTGTTGCGCACGAACGCGACCTCGGCGCCATCCGGGCTGATGTCGTAGTCGCTGAAGCCGCCCAGGGCGATCGGCGGCGAGTCGTATGCTCCGGGTGTGACGTCGCTGCTGGCGCCGGTTGCGACGTCGAGCACGAACACGTGGCTCCTGAGCCCGTCCTCCCACTCGTCCCAGTGACGGTAGCCCAGCTCGTCGTAGATCTTCGCTGCCGATTTCTCGGCGGCGAGCTGCTTCAGCCGTTCCGCCAGCGAATCGCCGGCCGGGAAGACGCTGCTGCTGAAGAGCAGCTTCGTGCCGTTCCGGGCCCAGGCGAGCGGGCCGCTCACGCCGGCGTCGAGGTTCGTGAGCTGTTTCGACTCGCCGCCCGGGGCGGGGATGATGTAGACCTGCGGGCTGCCGCCGCGGCTCGAGATGAACGCGAGCTGTGTCCCGTCCGGCGACCAGGCGGGCGAGTTGTTGCTGCCCTTCTCGCTGGTGACGAAGAGTGTGGGCTCGCCGCCGGCGGCCGGCACGGTCCAGATGTCGGTCTTCGAGCGGAAGGTGTTCAGGTCGTAGCGCGTGACCGTGTAGGCCACGCGCTTGCCGTCCGGGCTGAGCACGGGGTCGCCGACGCGGCCCAGCGACCAGAGGTCACGCGCGGTCATCGGGCGCTGTTGCGCCTGGGCCCCGACAGGGGTGCTCGTCGCGGCGCCCAGGAGCAGCGCCAGCGTCAGCAGGGAGGTCAGCTTGCGCATGGGATGTCGTCCGTCAGTGGGGCGGTGATTGCCGGCGGTCGCAGGCGGGGCGGAGCACCTGCAGATGGTTTCCGCGCCCGGCCTGGCCCGGGTGAACCGAATGTACCGGCGGCCGAACGGACAGGCGAGTGGAACCGGGGCGGACCGGCGCGGGCGGGCGGATCTCCGCCCCTCCGGCACGGCCGGCGACTGGCGGCGGCGCGGTGCGGGCCGCCAAACTGCGTATCGGCCGGGGCGGATCCCCGGCCATGCCGGCCAGCAGGTCGAACCGAAGGCGGGGTCGCCGAGGTGGAACAGGGGATGCGGCTGTACGCGGTAGCGCCGCCCGGGCTCGAGCGGGTGGTCGCGGCGGAGCTGGCCGCTATCGGGATCGCGGGGGCAGAGGTCACGGGCGGGATCGAGTGGGACGGCGACCTGTCCGGGCTGCGGCGCGCCAATCTGCACCTCCGCTGTGCCACCCGCGTCCTGTTGCGGCTCGCCGCTTTCCGGGCGCGCTCGTTCTTCGAGCTGGAGCGCCACGCGGGGCGCGTGCCCTGGGAGCGCGTGGTGAGCGCCGAGCGGCCAGTGGCGCTCCGCGTCACCGCGAAGAAATCGAAGCTCTATCACGAAGGCGCGATCGCGGAGCGGCTGGCGGCGGCGATCCTGAAGCGCGGCGCCGCCGCGTTCGTGCCGGCGCACGTGGACGAGGATGACGGGGCGGCGGACCTGCAGCTGATCGTGGTGCGGGTGCTGCGCGACGAGTTCACGATCAGCGCGGACTCGTCCGGCGAGGCGCTGCATCGCCGCGGGTACCGCCAGGCGATCGGCAAGGCGCCGTTGCGGGAGAGCAGCGCGGCCGCACTGCTGCAGCTCGCGGGCTGGACGGGCGAGACGCCGCTGCTCGATCCCTTCTGCGGCTCGGGAACCATCCCGATCGAGGCGGCGCTGCGGGCGCGCGCCATCGCGCCGGGGCTGGCGAATCCGGGCCGAACCCCGCGGCACTTCGCGTTCACCGCCTGGCCGGAGCACGACGCAGCGCGCTGGCGCGCCGCAACTGCAGCCGCGCGCGCCCTCATCAAGGAGCGGGCGCCGGCCGCCATCATGGGCTCGGACCGCGACGCGGGCGCCATCCAGCTGGCCCGCGCGAACGCGGCGCGCGCGGGCGTGGAGGCCGACATCAGCTGGCAGCGCCTCGCGCTCAGCGCGGCCGAGGTGCCCACCCCCAACACGGCGGTGATCACGAATCCGCCGTATGGCCTACGGGTGTCGGCCAACCGGGACGTGCGAGACCTGTGGGCGGCACTGGGGCGGTTCGTGCGCGAGCGCGTGCCGGAGGGAGACGTCGCCCTGCTCTCGCCGGATCCCGCGCTCGACCGGCAGCTCGGGGTGCCGCTGCAGGTGGCCGCGGCCACGCGCAACGGCGGGATCCCGGTGCGGGTGCTGGTCCGCGCGCGCGGACCGGCGGCACGCGTGCCCACGGGGACACCGGCCGCGTGAATTGCGCCTGCGCTCCGGTGGGCTCTAGTTTTTCGCCAACCTTCTGACCCCGGGTGAGCCCATGCGCACCACTGCCCTGCTCGTCGGTACCGCCCTCGCCGCCGCGCTGCCCGCGGCCCTGCACGCGCAGCAGCAGGCCCAGGCGCCAACCCCGCCGCCGCTCGAGGTGGGCGCGGTCGCGCCGGACTTCGCACTGGCGGGGGCAACCCGGTTCGGCGTGCTGCAGCAGCCGGTGCGCCTCAGCGACTACCGGGGAGAAGTTGTGGTCCTCGCCTTCTTCTTCAAGGCGAGGACGAAGGGCTGAACGGTGCAAATGCACGCGTACCGTGATCAGTACGCGCAGCTCTTCAATCTGGGCCGGAACGTGGTGCTGATCGCGATCAGCGCCGATCCCGTGACGGAGTTGGCGGCCTGGGCGAAGGATGATGACTTTCCGTTCCTGATGGCGAGCGACTCGGGCGCGGCCGTGGGCCAACGCTACGGCGCGCTGGCGAGCCGGCCCGGCATCACCAATCGCAACCTGTTCGTGGTCGGGCCGGACGGGAAGATCGCCTACCGGGCGGTGCCGTTCCGGGAGATCGACCCCACGGCGTACGAGGAGCTGGGCGCCGTGATCGACAAGCTGATGCCGCCTCCGCCCGAGGGTTCATAGCCGGACATTTCGGTTGGACGAGGCAGGAAGTGGAAGGGGCGTCGCACGGCGCCCCTTCTTATTCTCGGCCAGGTGGCGTGCCGACGCTAACCGCGAATCAGCGGCGCAGCGCGCGGTCCAGGAAGTCGAGCACGAGCGCCAGGTTCGCGGGCGTTTCGAACGCGGGCCCGCCGTGCCCGGCGCCCTCGAGCAATTGCAGCGTCACGCGCTCCGGTGGCAGCACGCGGCGCAGCGCCGCCGCGAGGTGCTCCGACTGCTGCGTGGGCACGAGCGGGTCGCGGGTGCCGTGCTGGATCTGGAACGGCGGGTCGTCGGCGGAGATGTAGGTTTCCGGATTGGCGGCGGCGACCCGGTCCCGGGCGTCCGCCCGCGCTACGCCCAGCAGCCGACCTTCGGGCGACGTCGCCGCCGAATGATCCGGGCGCCCGAGCCCGCTGGCGCGGTACTGCGGGTCCATCTGCAGGAAGTCGATGGGGCCGTACCAGTCCACCACCGCCTGCACACTGCTCGGCTGGTCCGCGTTGCCGAGGCCCGGGTCATCGAGCGCCGCCACCCCGCCGGAAGTGCCGGCCAGGGCGGCCAGGTGCCCGCCGGCCGAGTTGCCCCAGACCGCGATCCGCGCAGGGTCCAGCCCGAGCCTTGCCGCGTTGGCCCGGACCCAGCGGATCGCGGCCTTCACGTCCTGGATCTGGGCCGGAAAGCGAGCCTCGCCGCTCAGCCGGTAGTTGATGGCGACGACGGCGTAGCCGCGCGCGAGCGCCGCCAGCACCGGCCGCAGCTGGCTGTCCGCCTTGTCGCCGCCGGCGAACGCGCCGCCGTGAATCTGCACGATGACCGGGAACGGTTTCGCCGCGCCCGCGGGCGGCAGGTGCAGGTCGAGCCGCTGGGCCGGGGATGAGGTCGCGTAGGGGATGTCCTTCAGGGGCGCAGCACCGGGCTGCTGCGCGCGCACTCCGAATGGGGCCGCTGCCACCAGCAACGCCGCCAGGAACCAGCTCCGCATCCGCATCTTCGGTGCTCCCGCAACGGTTGATCCGCGTCAGCGTGCGGCCAGCGCCCGGTCGAGCGCGCCGCTCAGGTCCTGGTCCTCACCCACGCCGGTATAGACCACGCGTCCTCTCGCATCGAGCACGGCCACGTACGACGTCGAGGGCGCCTGGTACGCACGCGTCGCCCGGCCGCCGGTGTCCCACAGCACCCGGCCGGGCACGGGGTGATCGACGAGATGCCGGCGGACGGAGCGCTGGCTCTGGTTGACGGCCACCGCGATCACCAGCACATCCGCCTTGCCCGCGTGCTGCGCGGCCGCGGCCGCGAGCCGGGGCTGGAGCGCGGCGCAGATATCGCACCATTGCGCCCAGAACTCCAGCAGGACCGGACGCTTGCCCACGTATTGCGCCAGGTCGACGGGGTTGCCGTCCAGGTCCTCGATCGTGACCGGCGGTGGGACCCGGCCGATCTCGATGCCGACATCCTGCGCGGCCGCGGGCAGGGCAAACGAGAATCCTGCAGCGCCGCACCACAGCAGGGCGGCGGCAACCGGGGCGAGCGGACGTCGTATGCGCATCACAGGACCGTGCCCATCAAGACCAGGTAGTACTCGGCCATCCCGATCATCAGGATACCCGCCAGCTTCTTGATGATCCCGGTCCAGCGGCCGGCGCGGGGCAGGCGGGCGGCCAGGCCGGAAAAGATACCCACCGCGACCAGCAGCGCGCTCATGCCGAGCGAGAACACGAACAGGTAGCTGAACCCCAGCACGGCGCTGCCCGTGGTCGAGACCCAGGTCAGCACAGCCGCGAACGCGGGCGCGCCGCAGGGGGCGGCCACCAGGCCGGAAGTGGCGCCGAGCAGGAACACCGCGGGATAGGAGCCGCCGCCCAGCCCGGCCGCCCAGCGCACCAGGCGCTGCGGTGCCGCGACCGGCAGCACGTCCAGCATGGCCAGCCCGAACAGCAGCAGCAGGTTGGCAATGGCGAAGCGGGCCCACGGGTTCGAGGACACGGTCCCGAACAGCGTGCCCGAGAGTCCGGCCAGCAGGCCGAGGCTGGCGTAGAGCAGGGACAGGCCGGCCACGTACGTCAGGGTCAGGCCCACCAGCCTGCCCCGGGACGGCAAGGTACCCGCGCTGCCGCCGATCACGCCAACCGTGATCGGGATCATCGGGTAGATGCAGGGCGTGAGGCTGGTCACCAGCCCGGCGCCGAAAAGCACCGCCAGCGCCGCCAACGGCTGGTCCTGCAACGCCTGCCCGAGTCCTGCCTGCAGCAACGGGATCAAGGACACCTGCAGATTGAGGGTGCGGGCAATATGGGCACGCGCCTCGCCCGCGGCTACGCGGCCGCCCGGAGCGCGGACCCCCGCCGTCTCCAGCCGGGTAACGCACGGGTGACACCGTTCGTGCATCGTATCGACCGGAGCTGGCGAACCGGGCAGGGACGAGCCGGACCCGCGTGTCCATCCCGCGGGGTCCCGGCGCGTTCATCAGTGCAGGCCAGCTGGTGCCGGCGGCCCGCGGGCAGCGGGGACCGGCCCGGCGGAAACACGACGTGATCGCCTGCCGTCGCGGTGAAGGACGGGAGGCATACGCCTCACGGTGAGGTGCTCATGCGACGGACATCCGGCTTGTTCTCATTGCTCCTTCTCCTGCCCATGGCAGGATGCGATGGTGTCGTCTCCCCGGCCGACCCGGGCACGACCCTGTTCGAGGTCGAGTACGTCAACTTCGCATGGGTCCCGACCTGGCAGGGCTTCGTGATCGACAGCACTGGCGCCACCCACAGCTACGACCTGAAGGGCAAGGCCTGGAATCCCTCCAACGCGGATTACCCGAAGCGGACCGAGCTGCTGGCGAAGTACGCCACCAACTCCAGGCCTGCGGGCAACGTCGATCCGGCCACGTTCCAGGCCATGCGTGACCGCGCCGGGCGCGCCGCCGCGGGGCCACTCTCGCAGCCCCGGAACCGCTGCGCCGACGCGGGCACGATCGCCTACAGCGCCTGGCTCTACGACCCGGAGCAGGACGCGTTCCGGCGCGTGCTGCTCTGGCAGGAGGGCGATGTCGCCCGGCTGAACGAGTCGAGCGATGGCCGGGCCGTGGCGGAGTGGCTCAGGTCTCTGCAGCTGCTGCCTGGCTTCCAGGGCTGCCAGCCCTGAAGAGGGTGGGCGAGGCAGCGCCCAGGAGGGCCATGAGCGCCTCCTCGAAGCGCTGCCTCGCCCTGGCCGGATCCGCTATGCCGGCCGTGAGGGTGTCGGCCGCTCCGCTGTAGACGTACCGACCATCCCGCAGCACCACGATCCAGTCACAGGTGTCCAGCAGGTCCGCCGCGGACTGGGAAGAGACGAGCACGAGTCCTGGGGCGTGCGGTCCGCGCCGGGCGCGGAGCAGCCGGGCCAGGCCGAAGCGGCGGCGGAAATCCAGGAACGCGCACGGCTCGTCGAGCAGGGTCAGCAGGCGCTCGCCGGCCAGGGCGAGCGCGACCGCGAGGGCCTGCCGTTGCCCGGCGGAGAGGGCGCGTACCGGCAGCCGGGCGATCTCCTCCAGCAGCAGCCCCGGCGTGCACCGGGCGAGCGCATCGACGTCTCCGCCGTAGAGCCGGACCACGTCGGCCACTGCCAGCCATTCCGGGAAGGCGGGCTGCTGGGGGGCGAAGGCCACCGGCCGGGCGCACGAGAGGCCGTCCAGCGCGAAGCGGACCGGCGGACCGGCGAGCGCCCCGGCCAGGGCCCGGAAGAGCGTGGACTTACCGGCCCCGTTGACGCCCACCACGCCGGTGACACCGCGGGCGGGGACGGGCAGCGAGCCGGCTCGCAGCACGACACGGCGGCCGCGACGCACGGGACCGTGGGAGAGCTCGGCGAGCTTCATGCGCGCAGGATCCGGAATGGGGCGGCCGCCCAGGCGAATGCCAGCAGCAGGGCCGCGTAGGCGATACCGGCGCCCGCGGACGCGAGGTCCGCGGCGACCGGGTAGGGAGGCGCCCCGGCGGTCGCCCACAGGAGCCAGCCAGGAAGACCCGCATCGGGATCCGGCCGCAGCGCGGCCAGCAGGGCCCAGGGCAGGCAGGTGACGATGGCCATGAGCAGGACCGCGCGCCCGCCGTGGGCCGTCAGCGCGAGCGCGGCCGCCGCGAACGCCGCGGGTGCCGCCAGCCAGAGCAGGGAGACGGGCAGGAAGGCGACGTCGTCGCCCACCAGGAAGATGGGCCGGCCGAAGGCTGCGGCGGCGCCCAGCCAGGAGCCTACGGCCAGCAGGTACCGCAGCCCGTGCGCCCCGCCGCCGGCCAGGGCCAGGGCGATGATGTAGCGGTCGCGTGTGCCGCCGGCCGCGAAGTAAGGCGCCGTCCAGCCCGTGCGGGCATCCTCGCCGTACCCGCCGGCCACCTGCAAAGCCGCGAGCGCGCCCAGGCCGTAGAGCGCGGTCTGCGGGAACCGCACGAGCAGCCAGGGCAACAGCCCGGCCGATGGCCGTTCCCCCAGGCCGGCTCCGACGTAGCGCGCGGCCAGCCACCCGCTCAGGGCGCCGATCGCCGTCACCAGCGCGAGGCTGGCGGCCACGTCCCGCCCGCCCAGGGCACGCCGCAGCAGGGCCCGGAACAGCTCGCAGGCTGGCGGGATCATGATTCGGGACGGGGGCGCGGCCCCACCAGCGCTTCGAGCGCGGCGATCGGGATGAAGCGGACCTGCACGCCTTCGGTCCCTAGCTCCGACCACAGGCAGCCCTGCCGCCGGCAGCCGATCAGCCCCTGATACGGCAGCACCGCCAGGTCGCGGGAGTCGCCCACGAGCCGCAGCACCAGCGAGTCCTCGGAATAGCCGCGCAGCCAGGCCGCCCCGGATGGCAGCACCACGCGCTCCACGTACGGCGGGTGCACGGCGGGGACGCGAAGCGCGCTGGCCGCGGCCGGGCTCCGGCGCCGCCGCGCCTCGATGCCGGCGCGCGTGCGCGGCGACAGCGCCAGGCGAAAGCGCCGCAGGTCCCGGTCGCACCGGCGCGCCGCCGCCGGCACGCCGTCCGGCTCCGTGATCCGGTACAGGCACGCGGTGCTGCCCGCGCCGAACAGGCCCTCGCCCGGGCCGTCCGAGTAGCCCGCGTCCGCGCCGAAGGCGGTCCCGAAGCGGCCGTCGGTGGTGAAACGCGGGTCCCGCGCCACCTCGCGGAAAGTGCGGCCGTCCGGAGACCAGAAAAGGACCATCTGCATGGTGTCCGTGGCGCCGCCCACGCGCAGGCAGGAACCATGCAGGAAGATGCCGTGCCGGGACCCCGCGACGCGCGGCAGCGGTACCGGGCAGGGGAGCGAGGGGGCCGTGCTCTCCAGGTAGACGCCGTCCGCCGTGAAGAAGTGGATCCGCCCTGGTTCCGCGACCGCCACCCGCCCATCGGGCAGCTGCGCGATGCCGGTCGGAGTGGAGAACTCGCCCGGCCCGCCACCCTGGCGGCCGAAGACACCGGCCGCCTGCCACTGGCCGTTCGCGAACCTGACAACCCGGACGGCCGGCGCGAGCGGGTCGAGCAGGTACAGCCGCTCCCCTTCGCCATCGAAATCGCGCACCGCGAACGCGCCCCGGAGCTGCACGGCCAGGGCGCGCGGCCGCGGTACGCTCGCGGCCGGCCGGTAGCTCACCGCCTTGCCGCCCGCCACCCGCGCGCCGGCGGCCGCCAGCAGCCCGGCCACGCCCAACAGGATCCCCAGCAGCAGCAGCGCGCCCGCGCGCCGGCTCCGTCCCCGCCCACTCACAGTGCCACCTCCGCGTCACCTGGTATCGAGATTGTCCGTGAGGCGCGTCCGCTGGAATAGCAGGACGCGCCGACTTTCAGCTCCCTGCCGAACCGCCGTGCGCCGGACGACGACGTCGCCTCCCGACTGCCGCTTCCACCCCACACGGGCGAAGCCGCCGCCCGGCGGTCCGGCCGCGCGGGTCAGGTGAGCAGTGACTTGATGACGCCGAAGTACCTGGCCCAGCACAGCGCGTAATCGGTGCTGAAGCCGACGTCGCACCCGGTCCGCTCCCACTCCGACATGGTCTGCGTCAGGCAGACGTTGTAGTCGGCCCAGGCCTTGTCGGTGCAGATCTTCAGGTCACTCGCGACGGCCGCCGGGGCGGGCGCCGGGGCGAGGAGGAGCAGCGCGAAGGCCGGGACGGCGAGCGCGCGCGGGACCCGGAATCTTCCGGGCCGGAACGACGAACCCATGAGAACCTCCTGTACGGCTGATCGGGGTGTGGGCGGCAGCGTGCGGGGAAGTTCGGCGAAGGATGGGGCGCAGTAATGGCGGGATGCGCCGACTTCGGAGCCGAAGTCCCGGTGTGCGCGCGGAGGCGCGGCGGCGGCATGCCGCGTCCGTGCAGCGCGGCAGGCGCGACTCGCGCGGCGCGGCAATTCCAGCCCCCGGAACGGCTTGACCGCCGCGCGGGCGGCCGCCACTCTTTCCGCGACCAATCCCGAGTCACGGACGGCGAGGCTGGCCTGCAGCGGCGGCGGGGATCACGGTGTCACCCGCCGCCATTCATGGGTACGTCCGTGACGTTCGGGAACGCAGCGCGCGCCGCGGGAGCGGGGCGGTGCGCGGCGAGCCGGATCCCGTCAACCGAGACGTGGCCATGCCGATCAAATCTCGTCTGGTGGTGCTGAACTTCCTGGAGTGCTTCGTCTGGGGCGCCTGGCTGATCTCGCTGGGCGGCTACATGATCGTGACGCTGGGCTTCACCGGCGGGCAGGTGGGCAGCGTGTATGCCACCATGGGGGTCGCCTCGCTGTTCATGCCGGCGGTGATGGGCATCATCGCGGACCGGTGGGTGAACGCCGAGCGCGTGTACGGCATCAGCCACATCATCGGCGCCGGGCTGCTGTTCTGGGCATCGACGGTGCAGGACTTCCGGACGCTGTACGTGATCATGCTGCTGAACGCGATGGTCTACATGCCGACGATCGCGCTCAACAACACGGTGTCCTACGACGTGCTGGAGCAGAAGGGCTACGATGTGGTCCGGGACTTCCCGCCCATCCGGGTGTGGGGGACGATCGGCTTCATCCTGGCAATGTGGCTGACCGACCTGATGGGCTGGACCAAGAGCCCGCTGCAGCTCCAGATCAGCGCGGTCTCGGCGCTGGCGCTGGGGCTGTACGCGCTGACGCTGCCGGCCTGTCCGCCCCGCGGGGCCGGCCACTAGCGCAGCCTGGCGGCCTCGCTGGGGCTGGACGCGTTCGTGCTGTGCAAGGACCGCCAGATGCTCGTGTTCCTGATCTTCGCGATGCTGATCGGGGCCGCGCTGCAGATCACGAACGCGTTCGGCGGCGCGTTCCTGGACGGCTTCAAGGGCCAGTACCCGGACGCGTTCGGGGTGCGACACCCGAACCTGCTGCTGTCGATCTCGCAGATCTCGGAGACGCTCTTCATCCTGACCATCCCGTTCTTCCTGAGCCGGTTCGGCATCAAGAAAGTGATGCTGATGAGCATCTTCGCCTGGGTGCTGCGCTTCGGCCTGTTCGGCGTGGGCAACCCCGGCAGCGGGCTCTACCTGCTGATACTCTCGATGATCGTGTACGGGATGGCGTTCGACTTCTTCAACATCTCGGGCTCGTTGTTCGTCGAACAGAAAACGGACATCAGGATTCGCGCGAGCGCGCAGGGTCTGTTCATGCTGATGACCAACGGATTCGGCGCCTTCGTCGGCGGCACGCTGAGCGGCATGGTCGTCGATCATTTCACGGTGAACGGCGTGATGGACTGGCAGAGCATCTGGTTCACGTTCGCCGGTTACGCCCTGCTGCTGGGCATCAGCTTCCCGTTCGCCTTCAAGTACCGGCACCAGCCCGGCCAGGTCGCCGAGGCCCGCCACTGACGGCGCCGAACCATGCTGCCCGAGATCGAGGTACGCTCGCCCGCGACGGGTGACCTGGTCGGCACCGTGCCCAACCTGGACGCGGCCGCCGTGGACGCGCTCGTGGCCCGGGCCCGCGCGGCCCAGCCCGCGTGGTCGCGCCTGCCGTTCGGGGAGCGCGCGCGCCTGCTCCGGCGCTACCGCGAGCGCCTGGTCGCGCGCGCCGACGAGGTGGCGGAGCTGAGCGTGCGCGAGACGGGCAAGCTCGCTCCCGAAGCCCTGTTCGTGGATGTGCTCGGCACCGCGGGTGTCGCCCGGTGGTGCGCGCGGCGCGCGCGCGCCGTGCTCGGGCGGCGGCGGGTCCCGTCCGGCTTCCTGCTCCACAAGCGCTGCTACGTGGTGCGCGAGCCGTATGGCGTGATCGGCGTGATCTCCGCCTGGAACTGGCCGGTGCTGAACGGCATGCGGGCGGTGCTGCCGGCCATCGCGGCGGGCAACAGCGTGGTCATGAAGCCGTCCGAGGTCGCGCCGCTGTCCGCGCTGCTGCAGCGCGAGATCGCGACGGAAGCGGGCTGGCCTGAAGACATCTTCCTGATCGCGACCGGGGCCGGGGACACGGGCCGGGCGCTGGTGGCGTCCGCGCTCGACAAGATCTCGTTCACCGGGGGCGTGGAGACCGGACGTCGCATCGCGCAGCAGGCCGCGCAGCGGCTGTTGCCGGTGAGCCTGGAGCTGGGCGGCAGCGATGCCGCGATCGTGCTGCGGGGGGCGGACCTGGCGCGCGCGGCCAGCACCATCGTGACGGGCACGTTCTACAACGCCGGCCAGAACTGCACCTCGCTCGAACGCGTGTACGTCGAGGCGTCGATCTACGACGAGTTCCTCGCGCGGGTAGTGGAGGCGACCGGGCCGCTGCGGGTCGGCGCCGGCGATGCCGTGGACATCGGCTGCATCACCACGGCAGCCCAGCTGACCAAGATCGAGGAGCAGGTCAACGACGCCGTGGCCCAGGGCGCGCGCGTGCTGGTGGGCGGCCGGCGCCTGCCCGGTCCGGGGCGCCATTTCGCGCCCACGGTACTGGTGGACGTCCGGCAGGAAATGGACATCATCCAGCTCGAGACCTTCGGGCCGGTGCTGCCGGTGGTGAAGGTGCGCGACGCGGCCGAGGCGCTGCGCCTGGCCAACGACTCGAGCTTCGGCCTGGGCAGCAGCATCTGGGGGCCGAAGCGGCTGGCGGAGCGCCTGGTGCCGGAGGTCCGCGCGGGCATGACGCTGGTGAACGACGCGGTGCTCAACGCGCTGGTGCCCGCGCTCCCGTTCGGGGGCATTGGCGAGAGCGGCACCGGGCGGGTGCACGGCGATGATGGCCTGCGCGAGATGAGCTGGGCGAGATCGGTGATGGTGGACCGCGGCGGCGGGGCGCGGGAGGCCGCGCTGCTCTATCCGGTGGACCGTCTGGGTCGCGCCGGCGCGCTCGCGGCGGTACGCTTGCTCGCGGGTCGGGGCCGCGTGCGCCTGGCCGGCCTGGGGCAGCTGCTCCGGCACGTGCCGCGGCTGCTGCGCCGGGGATCACAGGGAGGCGAGCAATGACGCTCACACTGGATGGCTGGACCCGCCGCCGCTGGGCGTTGCTGGGGGCGGCCGTGCTCATGATCGTCACGGCGAACTGGGTGCTCGAGCTGTACTTCGCCGTGAACTATCCGACGCCTTCGTTCGCGGGGCCGCCGACCGACCTCGGGACCTTCATCAACTCGACCACGTTCGCCCGCTCCGGGCTGGCCGCGCCGCTGGGCGTGCCGCTCGGTCTCTTCGGCCTGCTGTTCGGCTCGCTCTTCGCGCTGGTGGCACTCTTCCCGTCGGCCGCCTTCGAGCGGACCGGCCGGCTGCTGGCGCTACTGAAGGCGGCCCTCGCGGTGGCGCTGCTGGCGTACGCGGCCGTCACGCTCAAGAGCATCTGCCCGGCGGTGACCCTGCACGCGCTGGCGGCGCTGGCGGTGGCGGGGCTCTTCTGGCGGTACCGCGAGGGCCCGCTGCGGGCGGCGTGCCGGCCCTCGCTGCTGCACCTGGCGGTGTTCCTGGCAGTCACGGCGGTGGCCGCGTACGGCCTGGCGGAGACCCGGTTGCTGGCGCGCGATGCCTACGGCGCCCGGGTGGCGAGCCGGGTGGTGAACCAGTACTTCAGCCTGCCGCGCGTGCCCCTGCCCTCGCGGCTGTCACCGTTCTGGAGCGTCCGCTCGACCGCGCGGTTCGAGGACGCGCCCATCCGCATCGTGGAGTACGCGGACCCGCTCTGCAGCGACTGCGAGGTGCTGTACTACCAGTTGAAGGAGCTGAAGCGCGAGTTCGCGGGGAAGCTGAACGTCGCCGTGCAGCTGTTCCCGCTGGAGGCGAAGTGCAACGACGTGGTCGCGAAGGACCTGCACCCCGGCGCGTGCGACCTGAGCTGGCTGCTGGCGTACGACAACTCGAAGTTCGAGCGGCTGCACGACGAGATCTTCGAGAACCGCCGCGCCGCCCGTGACTCCGCGTGGCGCGCCGCGTTCGCGCGCCGGCACGGCGTGGAGGCGGCGCTCACCGACACGGCCGTGCAGCGGCTGGTGCGGCAGCTGGTGGCCACGGGCGCGGAGTACGAGAAGACCAGCGAGAAGTACGCGCACGGCATCCGCTCCACGCCCACCATGATCATCAACAACCGCATGGTGATCGGCACGCTGCCCACCGCCCAGCTGCGCGCCATCTTCCAGGCGCTGGTGGACGAGCACGAGCTCAAGGGGCAGAAGTTCCTGGAGAACTGGGTGGACCCCGGGTGCGTGATCCCCACCGACGGGAAGCCGCCCGCGCCCTGCGGGCCGGAAGGCAACTGATGCGCGCGGGGCCGCAGCCACCAGGCTGCGGCCCCGTGTTTTCCCGGGTTCGGAACGGCGGGCGCCGCGGTCAGCGGCGCAGGGTGTAGCCCCGCACGTATTCGACGTCGTACTCGTCCCGCTCGACCGTGTAGACCCGGTCGCCGCCCACCGCCCGGATCTCGTGCGCGTACGGCAGCCGGACGCGGGCCGCGAGCGCTCCGTCCCGGCCGACCCCCAGCCACTCGCTGGCCGGCGAGTCCGGGGACGCGTAGCGCCGCACCCACAGCGCGCCGTCGGGGCCGATGCGCAGCCGGTCGAAGACGGGCGCCGCGGCGGGGCGGGGATACTCCTCGATCAGCTGCCAGCGGGCGCGCGCCGCCTGCGGCTCCAGGTTCCGTACATCGCGCTCCGCGGCGGCGGCCACGAGCGCGTCATCCACGGGACCGGGCCGGTCGGCCCAGCGGATGGGCGGAAGCGGCGTGCCGGCGGCGTCCCACACGTCGATGCGGGCGCTGTCGGGCGGTCCCGCGTAGATGCGGTCCTCGGCCGCGGCCGCCAGGAAGGTGCGGTAGTAGTCGAGCGAAGCCCCCCACATCACCGTGACCCCACCGGGCGCCGCGCGGGTGCGGAGGATCACCTCGGTTCCGGGAAACGTCCCGAGCGTGTCCGCCTCGCCGCCGGCAATGCGCAGCAGCACCGCCGTGTGGCGCTGGAACCCGTCCGGCCGCTCGGCCGGGATCTGGTTGATCCACCCGGCGCTCCCGCCGCCGGGCAGGAGCCCGGAGAAGTTGGGCGTCATCATGGCGGCGTTCAGGCGCAGGGCGTGGTCGTCCAGGTACGGGCCGGCGGCGAGGAAGCGGGTCAGTCGCCCGATCGCGCGGTCGTAGGCGTAGACGGTGTCGCCGCGCGCGCGCACGTCGAGCAGCATGGCGAACTCGCCCGGACCTTCGCCCGACCGCCCCAGCGCGCGCAGGTAGCGGCCCTGCGCATCGTAGATCCGGACCTGGTTGGTGCCGGCGTTGGCCACGGCGATGCGGCCGTCGGGCAGCTCGGCAATGCCCTGCACGCGGTAGAGCTGGTACGCGGAGTCGCCCTCGACCTGGCCGATCTCCAGGACCGCGGCCGTGTCCACCTGCCACACGGCCGCTTCCCCCGCACCCGGCCGCGCGTCTCCGGCCCCGCCGCCCGCGCCCACCGGGCTCGCCGCCGCCAGCCCC
>VEPF01000420.1 GCA_012027055.1 Gemmatimonadota bacterium
GTCTAAATATGGGGTGACGCGACGTGTCCATTGACCGCACCCTGCGGGCGCTCGGCGACCCGACGCGCCGCGCGATCCTGCGTGCGCTGCGCAACGAGGGTGATCTGCCGGCGGGGGAGATCGCGGCGCGGTTTCCGCTGACGCAGGCGTCGATTTCCCATCATCTGGCGGTGCTGAAGGAGGCGAAGCTGGTGCAGGCGGAGCGCCAGGGCCGCAGCATCGTGTACTCGCTGGACATGACGGTCTTCCAGGAGACGGTGGAGCAGGTGCTGCGGCTGCTGGAAGCGGGGGGCAGGACATGAGCAGGAAATGGCTGGGTCCAATGCTGATCGTGCTGTGCTTCGTGGGCACGGCCATCCTGTACCCGGAGCTTCCGGCGCGCATCCCGACCCATTGGGACTGGCGCGGCCGGGTGGACGACACGGCGCCCCGCTTCCCGGGTGCATTCCTGGCGCCGCTCCTGATGGCCGGACTCTGGGTGCTGCTGCCGGTCCTGCGGCGGATCGATCCGCGGCGCCGGAACTACGAGCGTTTCGACGAGACGTTCTGGGTGCTGCTGAACGTGCTGTCGGTGGGCATGCTGCTGCTGCAGGCGGCGACGCTGGCCACGGCGCTGGAGGCGCCGTTCGAGCCGGGGCGCATGGTGCTCGGAGGGGTGGGGATCCTGTTCCTGGTGCTGGGCAACTACCTGCCGCGGCTGCGCTCGAACTGGTGGATGGGGATTCGCACGCCCTGGACGCTGGACAGCGAGACGGTGTGGCGGCGGACGCACCGGCTGGGCGGGTGGAGCTTCGCGGTGGGCGGACTGGTCTGCCTGGTGGCGGTGCTGCTGCTGCCGCTGGAGGCGGCCGGAGTGGCCGCGCTGGTCGCGCTCGGGGCCGCGGCGCTGGTCCCTGCGGTCTTCTCGTACATCGCCTGGCGCCAGGAGCGGCACCCTTCCTGACCGTGGTCGGGCGCCGGGCGCGGCCGGCCGCCGGCGCCCGGCACACAGCCCCTCATTTCTCCGGGAAAAGCGACACGCGCACGTAGTTGCCGGTGTTCAGCCAGCGCCTGGCCGCGTTCTGGATGCGGGCCGGGGTGAGCTGCTCGGTGAGCGCATCTGCGGCCAGGAAGGCACCCGGGCGGTCGCCGATCTGGGCGCCGCGCAGCAGCTGCGCCAGCCAGTAGCCGTTGGTACGTCGCGCCGTCTCCCGTTCCCGCCGCTCCTGCTCCTGCACGCGGGTCACCACGTCCGGTGCGGGCCCCTGCACCTTGAGGGAGTCGATCTGCCGGAACACCTCGGCGGCGAGCGTATCCAGGCGGGCCGGCGCCGTGCCGAAGCGGACGCTCACGTTGTAGCTGGGCACGGGTTTCTGCTGGGTCTGGGCGGAGACGCTGACGCCGTACGTGCCGCTCAGGTCCTCGCGCAGCACATCGCGCAACCGGATGTCCATGACCGCCACCAGGGCATTCAGCAGGTGGCGGTTCTCGCGCGTGTACTCGAAGTCGCCGGTGAAGACGATCTGCGTCTGGCTCTGCGGCTCCAGCCCCTGGTGCAGCACCCGCTCCACCACGCCGGTAGGCGGCCGGAGTCCGCGGTCGCGTCCCTGTTCCACGCGTCCGATCGATGGCAGTCCGCCCAGCCACTCGATCACGAGCGGGCGGATCTGCTCGAGCGTGAACGCGCCCGCGAGCACGAAGGTGAAGTCGCTGGCATCGCGGAAGCGGTCGCGGTAGGCATCGAGTGCGGCCTCGCCGCTGAGACTGCCGACCAGCTCCGCGGTCATGGGCCGGCCGCGCGGGTGGTGCTGCGTGAGCACCAGGGTCAGGGTATCGGCGAAGGCGGAGCCCGGGTCGCGGCTGCGGTTGGCCAGGAATGACTGCAGGCGGCCACGGTAGGACTCGAAGGCCACCGTGTCCAACCGCGGCGCGGCGAAGTGCAGGTAGACCAGCTGGAACAGGGTCTCCAGGTCCTTGGGCGAGCCGGAGCCCTGCAGCCCCTCCTCGAGGTCGTCGATCAGCGGGGCCAGGCTGGCCACCTTGCCGGTGAGCCGTTTGTTGAGCTGGATCGCGTCGAAGTCGCCCAGGCCGCTGGAACCGATCACCAGCGGGGCCATGAGCGCGTCGTAATACACACTGTCCTCGACCAGCGACGCGCCGCCCGGGCTCCAGGCGCCGAGCAGGATCTCGTCATCCTTGAAATCGGTCGGCTTGAGCAACACCCGCACCCCGTTGGACAGCCGCCATTCGGTGACGCCGATTTCGGGGTACGTCTGCTCGCTCGCGATCGTGCCGGGCGCGGGTGGCTGCGGCACCAGGGGCGCGTCCGCCACGGCGTCCTGGTACGGGAGCACATCCCGGCGGCGCACCGAATCGAAGGCCGCGAGCAGCCGGGCTGGCGCGGGCAGCGGCAGGGCGCTCGCCGGCGCCATCAGCAGGATCACGCGGTTGCTGTCGCTCACCCACGCGCGCCCCAGCGCGTTCGCGTCCGCCAGCGAGATCTGCGGCAGCAGCCGTTGCACCAGCCGGTACTCTGCCCCGATCCCCGGGATGCCCTCGCCCTCCAGGAAGTGACGCGCGTACTCCTCCGCGTACTCGGCCGACTCGCTCTTCTGCCGCTCCGCGTACGCCTGCTCATAGTGGCGCAGCACGTTGGTCTTCTGCCGCTCCAGCTCGGACGCGGTGAAGCCGTGGCGCCGGACCCGCTCCAGCTCGGTGAGCACCGCGTCCAACCCGCGCAGCACGCCGCTGTCCGGCACGGCCGCGCCCAGCGTGAACGCGCTCTTCGTGCGCAACAGGCTCCCGTACCCGGCGGACGCGCCGATGAACGGCGGATCGGCCTGATGGGTCAGCTCCGCCAGGCGCACATTGAGCATCGCGTTGTGCAGCGTTTCCAGCAGGCTTCGGCGATACGCCTCCTCCGTTCCCTGCGGTT
>VEPF01000148.1 GCA_012027055.1 Gemmatimonadota bacterium
ACCGGAACACCGCCGGCTGCTTCAGGTCGGTCACCACCGCGAAGGCGGCCGGGGTCGTGCCCTGGAGCGCAGGCGGCTGCCGGTCCGGATCGCCGCCCGGAGCCGCGTACGGACGCGCGCAGGCGCCGAACCCCGCGCTGGCGAGCAGCAAGAAGGCAATCCGGCTATGCATTTGGCCTCAGCCCGCTGATCTTCGCGGCCAGGCGATCGCGCTGGTCGCGGAAGTTCTCCGCCTTCGCGCGTTCCCGCTCCACGACATCGACCGGAGCGCGGGACGTGAACTGCTCGTTGTGGAGCTTGGTCTCGGTGGCGCGCAATTGCCCATCGAGGCGCTCGAGTTCCTTCTCCAGCCGCATGCGCTCCTGTTCCAGATCGATCACCCCGGCCAGCGGGATGAACAGCTCCACGCCGCCGCGCAGCACGGCGTGGGCGCCTGCCCCGCCGTTGCCGCTGCCCAGCTCGATCTCCTGCACTCTGGCCAGGCGCAGCACTGCTCGCTCTTCCACCGCCAGCGCCGCCGACAGCTCGGGACTGACATTCCCGAGTCGGATCCGCACCAGGGAAGTGGGCGGCACGCCATACTCCGAGCGGAGCCCGCGCACGGCTCCGATCAGCTCCGCGAGCGCGCCGAACCGATCCTCCGCCTCGGTGCTGTCCGGATACGTGTCCGGTACCGGCCACGCCGCCGCCATGATGGATCCGGAACGGGGCTGCCCGGCGATCATCGGGAGGCGCCGCCACAGGGCATCGGTGATGAACGGCATGAGCGGGTGCAACAGGCGGAAGATCCCGTCCAGGCACAGCACCAGCGTGGCCTGCGCGGCCGCGGCGCTGTCCGCCGCACCATCCGCCTGCAGGCGGGGCTTGATCACCTCCAGGTACCAGTCGGCGAGCTCACCCCAGAAGAACTGGTAGGCCGCCTCCGCGGCTTCCTTGAAGCGGAATGCGGCCAGGCTGCGATCGACCTCGGCGCTGGCGGCGCGTAACCGCGACAGGATCCAGCGATCGGCCAGTTCGAGCGACGGCAGCAGGCGCGCGTCGGGAACTTCCGGGACCGCCAGATTCAGCAACGCGAACCGGCCCGCGTTCCACAGCTTGTTGGCAAAATTGCGGCCGACCGCGAACGTGGTCTCGAGATCGGCGGGGTCCATGCGCACATCGGTGCCCATGCCGACGTTGGACATGACCGTGAACCGCAAGGCATCGGCGCCGAACAGGTTCACCACCTCGAGCGGGTCAATGCCGTTGCCCAACGACTTCGACATCTTCCGGTTCTGCAGGTCCCGCACGGTCCCGGTGAGATACACGTCGCGAAACGGTACCTCTCCCATGAATTCGAGGCCGGCCATGATCATCCGCGCCACCCAGAAGAACAGGATCTCGGGCGCCGTGACCAGCGTATGGGTCGGATAAAACGCGGCCAGGTCCTCGCTCTGCTCCGGCCAACCGAGCGTCGAGAACGGCCACAGCCACGAAGAGAACCAGGTGTCCAGCACATCCTGATCCTGCTCCAGCTCGGTCCCGCCGCAGGCCGGGCAGGCGGTCGGGTCAGTGCGGGCTACGATCTGCTCGCGGCAATCCGAATTCAGGCAGTAGAAGACCGGAATGCGATGGCCCCACCACAATTGCCGGGAGATGCACCAGTCCCGGATGTTCTCCAGCCAGTGCTCGTAGATCCTGGCGTGGCGTTCCGGGGTGAAGCGCACGCGCCCGGAGCGCGCGGCGGCCAGGGCGGGTTCGGCCAGCGGACGCATGCGCACGAACCACTGATCCGAGAGGCGCGGTTCGACGACGGTGTGGCAGCGGTAGCAGTGCGGCACGCCGTGCGTGTGCTCTTCGATCCGCTCCAGCAACCCGATGCTATCGAAATCGGCGAGCACGCGCCGCCGGCCTTCGAACCGGTCGAGGCCGCGATACGCCGCGGGAACGTGCTCGTTCAGGCGCGCGTCCGGGGTGAGCACGTTCAGCGGCGCGAGATCATGCCGCAGCGCCAGCTCGAAGTCATTCGGGTCATGCGCGGGTGTGATCTTGACCGCGCCGGTGCCGAAGGTCGCATCCACGAACGCATCCGCGACCACCGGGACTACCCGCTCGACGAGCGGCAGCAGCACTTCGCGGCCCACCAGTGCCCGGTAGCGCGAATCCTCGGGGTGCACGGCGACGGCCGTGTCGCCCAGCATGGTCTCGGGCCGCGTGGTGGCCACGACCAGGTAGGCGCGGCCATCGGGCAGTGTCGGTAGCCCGGCCGGGGCGGCGCCCACGATCGGGTACCGCAGGTAGTACAGCTTGCCGGGGCTGTCCTCCGCCTCCGCCTCCTCATCCGAAAGGGCCGTCAGGCAGCGCGGGCACCAGTTGATGATGTAGTTGCCGCGGTAGATCAGGCCCTTCTCGTACAGTCGTACGAACGCCTCCCGGACGGCGCGAGAGAGGTCCGGTTCCAGCGTGAAGCGGGTCCGAGTCCAGTCGCAGGAGCAGCCGATCGCCCGCAGCTGCTGCAGGATGGTAGAGCCGGTGGCATCCACGAACTCCCAGACCCGCTGGACGAAAGCATCACGCCCCAGCTCCTCCCGGCGTTTGCCCTCGCTGGCAAGCAGCCGCTCCACGACGTTCTGCGTAGCGATGCCGGCGTGGTCGGTCCCCGGCAGGTAGAGCGCCTCGCGCCCCCGCATGCGCTGCCAGCGGACGAGCACGTCCTGGATCGTGTTGTTGAGCCCATGACCCATATGCAGCACTGCCGTCACGTTGGGCGGCGGGATCACGATCACATACGGGTCGGCAGTACCATTGCGAACGGCTTCCGCGTGCGCGTGGAAGAGGCCGGACTCCTCCCATTCGCGATACAGCGGCCGCTCGATCGCATGCGGATCGTATTGTGGCGACAGCGGTTCGGACATGCTCTCTCTCGGGTCGA
>VEPF01000326.1 GCA_012027055.1 Gemmatimonadota bacterium
GCTCCCGTGCCCGCCCCGGACACAGCCTCCCACGGGGGAGGATTTGACACAACCGGCCGCCCGCGCAGTCTGCGCGCGGGCGGCCCGGAGTCTCCATCGGCCAGCCGGGCCGCGATACCCGAGTGGCTCTACTAGTTGCCGGTATGAAATAACGGCGAGGCCGGGTGGCATCAATGCGGAGATAGCCGGAAGTGGTTGTAGGAACTTGCCTGATGCTGCCCCGCACCAGGTCCACGGAACGGGACACACGGGCGCGGGGGGGAACCCGTCAAGAACATTCGCGGACGGGGCTGCCAGAACCGGGCGGGCGGTTGGTGCAGCCCGGGCCATCGCTGTAGACTTACGGGCCGCGGGATGCCGCGGAGGCGCGCCTGACGGCGCCGGAACAGGCTGGCCGGGTGGCGCGCGGGCGCTGCCGGCTGGACGGCCAGGAATCAACCGAGGGGTGGCGAATGAAGATCGAGCAGGCGATGCAGGCCGCGATCAACGAGCAGATCGCGGCCGAACTGGAGTCGGCGTACATCTACCTCAGCATGAGCGCGCATTTCGAGGCCGAGAACTTCCCGGGCTTCGCGCGCTGGATGCGGCTGCAGTCGCAGGAGGAGGTGGCGCACGCGATGCGGCTGTTCGACTACCTGAACGAGCGCGGCGGCCGGGTGCAGCTGAAGGCCATTGCGCAACCGCCGCTGGAGTTCGGGGCACCGGTATCGGTGTTCGAGCAGGCACTGGGGCACGAGCAGAAGATCAGCAGCCTCATCGACCGGCTGTACGAGACGGCCAAACAGCAGCACGACAACCCGACGCAGGTGATGCTGCAGTGGTTCATCAAGGAGCAGGTCGAGGAGGAGAACCACGTCGGGCAGGTGGTGGACCAGATGCGGCTGGCCGGCGACAACCGGGCGGCGTTGCTCTTCCTGGATGGGAAGCTGGGCGCCCGCAGCGGGGACTGAAGGCAGGGGCCGCGCGCGCCGGGCGCGCGCGGCCGGCCTTCCCGCTCAGACTTCGCGCGGTTCCGGCCGGGGCTGGGTTTCCTTGCCGAGCGCGATGAACTCCTCTTCATCGAGCTGGATGTGGAGCCAGCGGCTGCGGCTGCCGCAGGCCGGGCAGTAGACGAAGTCCTTGCTGAGCACCTTCAGCTCGACCACCTCGCCGCAGTCCGGGCAGGGCCCTGACACCGCCTGGAAGGCCTCGGAGCGGAGCCCGCTGCGGGCCAGCCGCACCCCCATCATGATGCTGGGCAGGCCGAACATCGGGCACATTGCGCCCGTGCAGGCCGAGCCGAAGTCCAGGCAGACCACCTCGGGCCCGCCGGACACCATCGGTTGCCCGCCGTGCACCGGCCCTTCGGTCACCACGATGCGCACTTCCTGATCGCAGGCGGAGCAGTAGGCATGCTGCATGTCCATAGGTCCTCCCGGCATGTCGACGGTTCCGGCGAGTCGGTCGGCAAGCCCGACCGGCCGCAGCTACACTCTAACCTCGCGCTCCGGCGCCGCACAGTAGGCGGGCCGGGGGCCAGGCCGCTGCATCACTCCGCGGGCCGCGTCTGCTCGTCCCGGCCGGGCAGGTCACAGCCCGCCGCGGTGGCGCAGGTCCCGCAATTGCCGGAGCAGGACTGGCGCGGGCGCAGCAGGGCATACACCCCGGCGAGCCCGAACAGGACGGCGAAGCCGATCGCTCCGGTCAGCAGATCCTTCATGATGCGCTGAACAGACCCGCAAAGCCCATGAAGGCGAGCGACAGTGTGCCCGCCAGCACCAGCACGAATCCGACCCCCTTCAGCACACTGGGCACGTCGGCCAGTTCGAGGTGCTCGCGAATGGAAGCCATCAGGACGAGGGCCAGCATCAGCCCCAGCCCGCCGCCCAGAGCGAAGGCGAGGCCTTCCGTGAAGTCGTATCCCCGGCTGGTCTGGAACTGGGCCAGGCCGAGGATGGCGCAGTTCGTGGTGATTAGCGGCAGGTAGATGCCCAACTCGCGGAACAGGGTCGGGCTCAGCTTCTTGATGGCCATCTCCACGATCTGCACCAGCGAGGCGATCACCACGATGAACGAGATCAGCCGCAGGTACGGGGCCGAAACCAGCACGAACTTGTTCAGGAACGAGACCGCGATCGAGGTCAGCACCAGCACGAAGATGTTGGCGGCCCCCATGCGCAACCCGGTATCCACCTTGTTCGACACCCCCAGGAACGGGCACAGCCCGAGGAACATGATGAGGGTGAAGTTGTTCACCAGCATCGACGAGACGAATACCCACAGGACGTCGCCCATGTCACACCACCGCTTTCTGCGAGATCCGCGTCGTCACGTCGTGCGGCCGCGCCCGCAGCGGCTTCGGCGCCTTGCGCTTCGTCCAGGCAGCGATCGCCAGCAGCATGAATCCCAGGGTCAGGAAGCCGCCAGGTGGCAGCACCATGATCACCCAGGGCTCGTAGTTCGGGCCGAACACGCTGTGGCCGAGGAAGGTGCCGCTGCCCAGCACCTCGCGCACGGAGCACATGAGCATGAGCGCGATGATGAAGCCGAAGCCCATGCCAACCGCATCCAGGAAGGAGCGCCAGACCGTGTTCTTGGCCGCGAACGCCTCCTGCCGCGCCAGGATGATGCAGTTCACCACGATGAGCGCGATGAATGCCCCCAGCTGCTTGTGGATCACGGGCACCGTGGCCTGCAGCACCATGTCCGCCACGGTCACGAACGTGGCGATGATCACGATGTACGCGGTGATCCGCACTTCGTTCGGGATCAGCTTGCGCAGGCTCGACACCAGCACGCTGGAGCCGACCAGCACGAAGAAGGTGGCGATTCCCATGGCGATGCCGTTCGCCACCGAATTGGTGATGGCCAGCGTCGGGCACATGCCCAGGGTCTGGACCAGCACGGGGTTCTCCTTCCAGAGCCCCTTCAGCAGGTCCTCAGTGGCAGCGACCTGCTTCATGCCCCACCTGCCTTCTCATACGCATCGATCAGCGGCTGCAGCCGCGCGAGCTGATGGTTGATGATCCCGATGGTGATCCGGGATGAGATGGTGGCGCCGGTGATCATGTCCACCTCGTCGGGCGCGCCCTTGCCCTGCCCGATCTTCACGCCCCGCAACGGCGTGGCCACCCGCGTGAAGCCGTTCACGAAGCCGGTGTCCTTCGCGATCTTGTCGCCCAGCCCGGGCGTTTCCAACTGCTCGATGACCAGCCTCCCGAGCACCAGCCGGCTGCCGGCGTCGTAGCCGCAGATCAGCTAGATGTTGTCGGCGAAGCCCGGCTCCGTGCCGATGATCGCGTAACCCATCCGTTGGCCGGCGGAATCGAAGCTGGTGTACACCTTCTCGAGCGGCACCGTGTCCACGCCGGCCGGGACCTGCTCGACCAGCTTGCCGTCGTGCTCGAAGAGGGTCTGGTAACGCGCACCGTTGGGCAGCACCTCGTGGATGGCCGCGGCGGTGGCCGCGGCCTGGTTGGCCAGGATGCGCGGCTGCGTGGCCTGGAACACCACCACGATCAGCAGGCCGGCCACCGCCCCGAACACGCTCAGCGTGGCGATCAGTTTGGCCGCCGAGACCTGCGGGCCCGCGGACGCGCTGGCGGCGTGCTCGTGCGTGCTCATGATGCCACCGCCTTCCGCTTGAGTCGGCTCGGAGCCTCTACCCCGAACACCCGCGGTTGAGTGGCGCGGTTGATGAACGGCACGAGCGAATTCATGATCAGGATCGCGTACATCACTCCTTCCGGGAGCCCGCCCCAGACCCGGATCAGCACCACCAGCAGGCCAATGCCGATGCCGAAGATCCAGCAGCCTTTGTGGGTGATCGGCGAGGTTACCATGTCGGTCGCCATGTAGACCGCGCCCAGCATCAGGCCGCCGGAGAACAGCATGAAGAGGCCACCCGGATAGAGTGGGTTGATGAGGTGCAGGGCGGCGGCGAACAGGCCGGCCGTGAGCATGATGCTCGCCGGGATACGCCAGTTCAGGTAATTGCGGTACGCCAGGTAGCCGCCGCAGATCAGGATCAACAGCGCCGACGTCTCGCCCACCGACCCGCCCACGTTGCCCAAAATCAGCGATCCGATGCCGGTGCCGGTGTGCTCGAACTTCATCAGGCCCAGCGGGGTGGCGTGCGTGACTACGTCGGGCGCGCTCCCGCGCATGAGCGGAAGCGCGAAGTTGTCACCCTTGAGCGCGAAGAAACTGCCGCCCGCGACCGGCCAGGTGGTGATCGCCTGCGGGAACGCGGCCTGCAGAAAAGCCCTTCCGATCAGGGCCGGGTTGAACAGGTTCTGCCCCAGGCCGCCGAAGATGGCCTTGCCGAGGCCGATGGACACCACGCCGCCGATCGCCACCATCCACAGCGGCATGCCGGCGGGCAGCACCAGGCCCAGCAGGACGCCGGTGATGGTCGCGGAGCCGTTACCGAGCGTACCCGGCCCGCTGATCAGGCGCTCCGTGGCCACCGTGGACAGGGTCGCGGTCGCGACCACGAGCAGCGCGCTGATCCCGAAGAAGTAGCCAGCCGCGGCCACGATCGGGAGCAGCGAGAACACCACCGTCCACATGATCTTCGCCGTGCTGTCCGGCGAGTGCAGGTGGGGTGACGCGGTCAGGTCCAGGCGCGGCTCGCTCATGCGGCCCCCACTTTCAGGACGGCCGCCGCCGCTTCGGCCGCCGCCTTCACCTTCTGCTTGCGCAAACCCGCCTTGCCGAGCGCGAACATCTGCGAGAGCGGGATGTTGGACGGGCAGACGTAGGAGCACGAGCCGCACAGCATGCAGTCCGCCAGGTGCAGCGCTTCCATCTCCTCGTACCGGCCCGCCTGGGCGAGCAGCCCGAGCTGGCTCGGGTTCAGGAACACCGGGCAGGAATCCAGGCAACGCCCGCAGCGGATGCACGGCAGCGTCGGCTCGGTGCGGGCGACGTCCGGAGTGAGCGCGACCACACCGGTGATACCCTTGATGATCGGCGTGTCCAGGTCGGACACGGCCCCGCCCATCATCGGGCCGCCGAAGATGATCTCGCTCACGTCAGCGGTGAGCCCGCCGCACGCATCCAGCGCATCGCGCAGCCGGGTCCCGATCGGCATGAGCAGATTGGACGGCTTGCGGACGCCCGGTCCCGTGATGGTCACCACCCGCTCGACCAGCGGCAGCCCGGTCTCGAACACCTCGCCGATGGTGGCCACCGTGCCCACGTTCTGCACGATCACGCCCACGTTCAGCGGCAGCTTGCCCGACGGGACCTCGCGGCCGGTCAGCGCCTTGATCAGCATCTTCTCGGCGCCCTGCGGGTACTTCACGGTGAGCGGCTGGACGGTGATGTCGGCATCGCTCGGGAGCGCGCCGCGGATGGCTTCGATGGCGTCCGGCTTGTTCCGCTCGATCCCGATCACGCAACGGGTCACGCCCAGGGCATGCATCATGATGCGCGCCCCGTAGATCACCCGTTCCGGCTGCTCCGCCATGAGCCGATGGTCCGTGGTCAGGTACGGCTCGCACTCCGCGCCGTTCAGCAGCAGCAGCTCGATCTTCGCGTCCTTCGGCGGCAGCAGCTTCACGTGCGCCGGGAAGGCGGCGCCGCCCAGACCCACGATGCCGGCCTGCTGCACCGCGTTGACCACCTGCTCCTTCGACAGCCCCTCCCAGTGCGGTACCATGCGGGGCCGGGGCAGCTGGGCGGAGAAGCGGTCCACCGTGATGCGCACCGCCTCCGCCATGCTCCCGTCCGGGTGCGGCCACCAGCCGAGCTCGGCGATCCGTCCGGAGGCGCTGGCATGGATGGGCACGGACATGAAGCCGTCCGCGGCGGCCAGCAGGTCGCCCCGCTCCACGTGATCGCCGCGGGACGCCAGCAGCCTGGCCGGCTTGCCCGCGTGCTGCCGCAGGGGCAGCACGACCTCTGACGGGAACGGCATCCGCCGGATCTTCTGCGTCGCCGTGAGCTGCTTCAGCTCCGGCGGATGCACCCCGTGCCTGAAAGTTACTCTACTCACCCCTTATCCATCCTCGCCTTCGGCCCTCGGCCCTTGGCTCTTGGCTCTTGGGTCTGCCTCAGTTGAACTTCTCCGCCCGCTTCACCCACTTCGCCAGGTCCTTCTCCTTCGGGTTCAGCGGCGTTCCGGGGTGGATCAAGGCGGCCGGGCAGCGCTCCGCCGCCGTCACCAGCTGCGCGAACGTGCCGGCGCGCGGGTCCTTGATGTACGCCTGCTTGTTGGCGTTGTAGGCGAACAGCTTCGCGTTCAGATTGGTGCACTCGTTGCACGAAGTGCAGCGATCGGTGTCGATGTACGGCTCGATCGCCAGCCCATCGTCCTCGGCGGGCGCCACCACCACCGCCGGCGCCGCCACTGCGGTGGCCACGGGCGCAGGTGCCGCCACGAGCGCGGCCGCCACCGGGGCCGGCGCGGTCGCTACGGCCACGCCGCCGTTGCCCCCCAGCACTTCCGCGCCGATGGGCACGAGGCCCTGGGTACGCTCGGCCTTGGCGAGCGCATCGGCTACGGTCATGCGGCCGCCGCCGGTGGCCCGGATCAGGCCCTCGGCCATGCGCCGCGCGACCACGGCCGGATAGGTGGCGCGCAGCTCGGCCATGCGCTGCTCGTATTCGGCCCGGAGCGCGGCCAACTGCGCCTCGTAGCGGCTCTCCAGATCGCCGGTGAAGGCGTCCCGCACGCTGTCCGCCACCTTGATTCCGGCCAGCTCGCGCAGCTGCGACCAGAACAGCATCCGGTCCGCGGTCAGGCGCACGATCTCATCGGCCACCGCCAGCCGGCTCAGCTTCCCCTTGGCATCCTGCGCCCAGATGAACGGGCTCTTCCCCTCCCGGTCCGCGGCGGAGAGCTGCATGTACTCGTGGAACGGCACCATGTCCTCGTTCCACTTCTCCGCCGCCACCTTCCTGAACTGCTTCTTGAACCGGGCCTCCGTCGCCGCCCAGTCCGCGGTCGTGAACGGCAGCTCCATGGTCTGCGCGCTGCCATCCTCGCCCTGGTACTTGAGCGTGTAGCTCGGCCACAGCTCGTCCAGCGCAGGGTTGCCGTCCAGCGAGAGGCAGTCCGACAGCGCCTCGCCCGCATCCGGATCGTAGATCATGAACGGGAAGGCGCGGCTCTCCAGCGCCATCTTCGCCGAGCGCGGCGCCCACTCGTCCGCCAGGCCATGCTCCACCGGGCAGGGCGTGTAGATGTTGAACACCGCCGGCCGCCGGCTCTGCAGCCCCTTGAGCACGCCCCCGATCAGGTGCGAGGCAGAGGCCTGCGAAGACTGGAGCAGGTAGGTGCCGCGGTGGGCCATGGCGATCAGCCCCAGCTCCTTGCGGACTTCCTGCTTGCCGTGCTGCGCCGCGCCATACGCGGACATGTCCGCCACCTGCCCCGTGAACCCGGACGTGCAGGCCTGCCCGCCGGTGTTCGAGTACACCTGGGTGTCGAGGATCATCACCCGGATCGGCTTGCCCGAGGCCATCAGGCGCGACAGGTTCTGGAAGCCGATGTCGAGCATGGCCCCATCGCCGCCGATCGCCATGATCGGCGGGCACAGCCCGAACTCCTCGTCCGTGAACTGCCGCCAGTCGTACGCGGTGAAGAACGGCTCGTGCCTGGCCGCGTCGTACTCGCCCTTCAGGACCAGCTCCGCGCGCCGGATGGCAATGAAGTTGTCCGCCATCTTGCGCATGTGCCCCTCGAACACGCCGATCGCTACGGACGGCGAGTCCTGGAACAGGTGGTTGACCCACGGGAACGGGTACGGGTTGAACGGATACGTGCTCGCCCACACGCTCGAGCAGCCGGTGCTGTTGGTAATGCCCAGCTGCGAGCGGCCCCGCCCGCCCGGGCCCTCACGGTAGCGCCAGGCCAGATCCTTGAGCGCCTTGATGGATTTCGCGATCCGCTGCAGCTCCGCCTTCTGCTCCGGCGCGATCGGCACGTCCACGCTGGTGCCGGCCGCGACCGCGGCCAGGTCGATGTCCGCGCCTGCCGAGAGCAGCCCGCGCGCCTTCGCGTCGAGGTCCGCCATCAGCTGGTCGAGCCGCTTCAGCAGCTGGCCAACGCGCGGCTGCATGAGCGCTTCCACACTCGCCACCACCAGGTGCACGGCGGTCTTCTCGCCGCAGCCCATGCACGCGCCATCGCCGCCCACCATCGAGCGGTAGGTCTTCTTCTTGAGCAGCAGCGAGGGCAGCACGCCGATGCCTTCCTCGATGCTCGACACGTTCACGAAGCGGTCGTCGGTGTCCGGCAGCTTCTGCCAGAAGTCCCAGTTGCGGCGGAGCTTCTCGACGACGTCGTCATCCTGCTTGATGGTGACCAGGGCATGCTCCGGGCAGACGTCCACGCAGATGTTGCAGCCCTTGCACGCTTCCGGGTTGATGGTGATGCTGAGCAGCCCGCCGGTTCCCTTCTGCTTGCCCTCGTGCACCCCGTAAAACGGCGTGGTCTTGGCCAGCGGGAACTCCGCCAGGATCGAGTGCACGGCGGCCCACTCGCGGTCCAGCTGCGCCCGCCGCTCCGGCTCCCAGTTGAGCTTGCCGACCACGTTGGTGTAGGCCGCGCTCAGGGTCGCGCCGATGTTCTTGAACGGGCCGCTGTCCAGCACCTTGCGCACTTCCTTGCCCAGCGGCCTGGCGATGGACTTGATGCGGTCGGCCCCGCCGTTCCGGGCGGCGGCTGCCTGGATGGCCACGTCCAGGAGGTCCTCGACCGAGTTGACCAGGCCGGGGATCGCGGTGTCCGGACACTGCGTCCAGCACTGCGAGCAGCCGGTGCACTTCTCGGCAATGAAGTCCGGCACCTCGAAGCGGATCCCGGTCATGTCGCGGAACGTGGAACTGACCGCCGGCATGGCCGCGATCGCCGTGAA
Source organism: Gemmatimonadota bacterium (assembly GCA_012027055.1). Classification (GTDB taxonomy): domain Bacteria; phylum Gemmatimonadota; class Gemmatimonadetes; order Longimicrobiales; family RSA9; genus VEPF01. The sequence continues at coordinate 8,847 of VEPF01000326.1, forward strand.
CGGGTCGGCCAGGATCTCGCCGCCCGTGCCGCACACCGCGCACACCTGCTCGAAGAACCGGCCCGGGTTGGCGATGCCGTCCTCGGCGTTCGCGATGTCCATGAGCGGCGGGATGTGCGGGCCGGACGAAGCCGAAGCGTCCCCCGACGCCACGGACTCGCCCGTCGGTACCGCCTTGACTTCGTCGTAGCCGCGCCGGATCACCCGCAGGTTGTCATCCACCACCCGCTGGCCCAGCTTGCCGAACTTGGCGTTGAGCTGCGACGCGATGCCATCGAACACCTGCTTCTCGTCCAGCCCTTCGCTCTGCATCAGCGGCGAGGTCTTGAAGAACGCGCCCATGAAGGCCGCGCCCTGCATGCGGTAGCGCAGCTCGGCGTCCGAGGCCTCCTGGCCGGCGATGCCGAAGCCGTCCAGGATGTAGACCTTGAGCTGCTTGTCGCGCACGATCTGCCTCGCCCACTCCGGCAGCGAGCGCCACAGCTCCGCGGGATCGCCCTCGGCCTGGATCACGAACACGCCGCCCTGCTGCATGCCTGCCAACGGGTTGGAGTGGCGGAATACGTTCGGGTCCGGCGAGAGCACCACGTTCACGTGCTTGAGCTCGGAGACCAGCTTGTTCTTGTCACGCGACATGGTCGCGTAGAACGTCGTGGGCTGGCCCTTCTTCTCGGAACCGTACTTCGGATTGGCCTTGACCTGCAGGCCGGACAGCTCGAACGTCGTCATCACCACGTTCTTGCCGGTGGTGATCATGCCCCAGCCGCCGATCGAGTGCATGCGCAGCGAGATGGCGCCCTTGGGCAGCAGGTTGAAGTCGCCGGCCGAGGGCAGCGACAGCGTCTCCAGGTGCGGGTACGCCTCGAGCAGCTGCTCCTGCCAGATCTGGAGCTTGGGCAGCTTGGTGCCCTTGCGGATGAAATCGATGCCCAGGTAGTACTGCCGCTGGTGCAGCCCGCCGGGCAGCATGTTCTCGATCGCGGCGATCAGGTCGCCGGGCTGCAGGTCGCGGCTGCCGAAGCCGAAGCCGCCCGAGTAGAAGTCCGGCAGCTCCGCCGGCTGAATGGCAGCCAGCCCCGGGAACGGTTGCTTGCCGTTCTGCACGCGGCCGTTTTCCAGCGCCTGCGACATGGCCGCGCGCAGCTCGCGCAGCATGGGTGGGTCCACGGCCAGGGGCTGGTCGGTGCGCTCCAGCACGGCCACGCCCTTCTTTCCGGCCAGCAGGTGCGTCACCAGGTCCGCCGGGAAGGGCCGGAACATGGTCAGGTTGAGCACGCCCACCTTGAGGCCGCGCGTCTCGCGCAGGAAATCCGCGACCGCCTCGGCGTTGGTGACCAGGGTGCCCTGCCCCGCGATCACGTACTCGGCATCCTCCATGCGGTAGCCGGTGGCGCGCGCGTACTTGCGGCCGGTGAGCACCGCGAACTCGGCCATGGCCTGGTCCGCCAGCTCCCGGACGTGGTCGAAGTAGAACGGGCGCTGCGCGGCGATGCCCTGCGCGTACGAGTCCTGGTTCTGCACCACGCCCAGCATGGCGGGGTTGTCCAGGTCGTAGAGCTCGGGGATCCGGCGCCGGGTGGGACCGAAGACCAGCCGCTGCGCGGGCGTCGGGCAGTCGATGATATCGGACGGGTCGCCCAGGTACTCCCTGATCAGGTCCCGCTCCGGCACCAGCACGGACTCGATCACGTGGCTGGTGAGGAAGCCGTCCTGCGCGCTCAGGCCGGGGTTGAGCGAGAGCTCGGCGATGCGGTGCGCGATCAGCGTCAGGTCGCCCGACTCCTGCACGTCCTTGCCGAACACCTGGAAGAACCCGGCATCGTCCACGGCGTGGTAGTCGTCGTGGCCGGCGTGCACGTTGAGCGAGTGCTTGGTGATGGCGCGCGCCGCCACGTTCAGCACGTAGGTGAGCCGCTTGCCGACCGCCGGGTAGAGCGACTCGTGCATGTAGACGATGCCCTGGCCGCTCGAGAAGTTGGTCGCGCGCAGGCCCGTCATGCTCATGCCCGCGGTCACCGCGGCCGCCGCGTGCTCGCCCTCGGGTTCGAAGAACAGCAGCCGCCGCCCATTCACGTTGAGCTTGCCGGCCGCTACTGCGACCGCCCAGCCCTCGCCCATCTGCGTCGACGGCGTGATCGGATAGGCGCCCGCCGCCTCGCTCGCGGCCGTCTCCATCTCCACCACGATGGTGCTGCCATCCAGCGCGTCCGGCGTCCCCGGGTATTTGGCCGGCTGTGCCGCTTCGGCCTCGGACTCACTCTTCTTCCGGAAGATCATCGCTCAATCCCCAAGTTGAATTCGCTGCGCCGCGCGACCGCGAAAGGACCGCGTACGCCGCGCTCCGACCTGCCCTGTCCGCGTCGCTACACCGCGACCGCGGCCCGCTCCTCAGAGGCCTCGAACTGCGCCCCTTCCAGCCAGACTATGGCGCCCGTCGGGCACCGGCCGATCGCGCCGATCTCGGCCAGCGCGATCTTTTCGTAATCGATCACCGCGAGGCCGCGCCGGATCTGGATCAGCCCCGGCTGCGCGTCCTGCACGCACCGCCCGCAGGCGTTGCACGCCACCGTGCAGACCTCGGTCGCCGCTTCGCCCTCCAACAGGTTCTTGCACTGCACGATCAGCTTGTGGGTGAGCGGCATGATCGTGAACAGGTCGAGCGGGCAGGCATCGACGCAGTCGCCGCAGGCGATGCACTTGTCGATGTCCACCACCGGTAACCCGTTGGCGTTCATGTGCAGCGCGTCGAAGTCGCAGGAGACCGCGCAGTCACCGAAGCCGAGGCAGCCCCAGGCGCAACCCTTGCCCCCGCCGCCCACCGCGACCGCCGCCGCGCAGCTCTCGATGCCGACGTAGTCCGCCTTGCGCCGGGCCACGTCGGTGCCGCCCGCGCACAGCAGCCGCGCCACCCGCTTGTCCGTGGAGCCGGCGTGCACGCCCAGGTAGTCGGCGACATCCGCGCGCATGTCATCGCTCATCACCGTGCAGCCGGCCGGGGCCACGTGACCGTGCACGGCCGCTTCCGCGAACGCGCGGCAGCCCGCGAAGCCGCAGGCGCCGCAATTGGCGTTGGGCAGCAGCGCCGCCACGCCGTCAATGCGCGGATCTTCCCAGACGTACAGCTTCTTGAGGGCGAGCGAGATGGTGACGCCGAAGAAGAGGCAGAGCCCGCCCAGCGTGAGGACTGCGGTGAAGACCAGCAGTGGACTCATGGGCTTACACCCCTTCGAGACTGGTCTGCCGCAGCAGCCAGGCTGCGAACAGGTCCGCGGGATCGCCGAGCACGGCGTCGCCGCTCGCGGCCACACCGCCCGCCAGCGCCCTCGCCCGCAGCTCGCTCAACTCGTGCAGCCACTGCAGGTCCGCCTGCTGCTGGGCGACGCCGTCGCTGCCGATCGCCTGCTGCGGATCATCACCCGGAACCAGCTCGACCTGGAGCCGCTGCTCGAAGCGCGGGCCCGCGGACGGGTCCCACGTGAAGCACGCGCAGCCGCCAGGCACCACCGCGGCGATGCCCGGGCCATCGAACGCGACCAGGCGCCGCAATGCCGCCGGGTCGGTGGTCTGCTGCACGAAGACGTGCGGACCGATCAGCCGGGTGAGCGGCGCGGCGGGCGCGGGCGGGGCGACCAGCAGCACCAGCTTGAAGCGGCCGTCCAGGTACTCGGCGAGACCGCCCACGTGCAGGTCGCCACCCTCCACTTCCAGCACCAGTGGCGGCGCGATCTGCCGCTCCGCCCGGTGCCACTGCCGGAACGGGAAGTTGCTCTGCTCGTCGGTGGCCACCGCTTCGCCCCGGCCGCTGCGGATCGCTTCGGCGCCGCGGGCGACCGCGAAGGCGCGCCCGCGGGCGGCCAGTGCGCCGCGGACGGTGTCGCGCAGGTCCGCGCCCGGCGCCACGCGGATCCGGTACAGCTCATCCCCCTGGCGAGCGAAGTCGGCGAGCCCCTCGAGCGCCTGCTCGAGCCGGTCCAGCTCCTCGGGCGGCAGCCGGCCATCGTGCGCGAACAGCGCGCCGAAGCGCTCCGCATCGATGCGTCCCGCGGCGAACTGCCCGAGCGAGGCCGCGGCGGCCTTGCCGATGTCGGGGACCTGGCGGTGCGTCGCGATGTAGCCGCGCAACTCCTCGACGGCCGCGACCAGGGCACCGTGGAAGGCGGCCCGGGCGGGCTCCAGCACCTTCAGGACTGCGAGAGTCCGGTCTTCAGACGGCATACTTGTCAAGCTCCTCGTTGAGGCGCGCGAACTTCGCCTCGCCCATCAGTTTCGGCAGCCGGCGCAGGTCCTCGTAGCGCGGCCTTTTCTCGTCCCGGAAGAACACGCCCAGCCGGAGCCGGTCCCCGGGCTCGGCCAGCCGCCGCGCTTCGTCCAGGTCGCTCGGGTCGTGCACCAGCTGGTTCTGGTAGGTCCGGTCCAGATCGGGCAGGACCACACCGTCATCGTGCACCAGCAGCTCGATCCGGTTCGGGTCGCGCACGGCCAACTGGAAGATGTCGGGCGTGTAGACCGGGCAGCGCTGCAGGATGCGCACGAAGCTGAAGCCCTGGTGGAGGTAGGCGGCGCGCAGCGTCGCGTACAGGTGCGAGGGCAGCCACTCGGCCGTCTGCGCCACGAACGAGGCGTTGGTCACACCCAGGGTGGCGGAGATGGGATCGAGCGCGGGCAGGTAGCTGCCGTACGGCTGGGTGTTGCTGGTATGGCCCTGCGGCGTGGTGGGCGAGGTCTGGTTCTTGGTCAGGCCGTAGATGTTGTTGTCGAGCAGCAGCGCCGTCAGGTCCATGTTGTAGCGGATGGCGTGCAGCCAGTGGCCGGCCCCGATCGAGGTGCAGTCGCCGTCGCCCATGACCACGAACACGGTGAGGTCCGGCCGCTGCAGCTTGACGCCCTCCGCCACCGGCAGGGCGCGGCCGTGCAGGCCATGGAAGCCGTAGGTCTTCATGTAGTGCGGGAAGCGGCTGGAGCAGCCGATGCCCGACACGAACACGGTTTGCTCCGGCTTGAGCTGCTCGGCCGCGAGCAGCCGCTGCATGGCGGACAGGATCGAGTGGTCGCCGCAGCCGGGGCACCAGCGCGGCAGCGCCGCCTCGTAGTCGGAGAGCTGGAAGACGCGCTCGTCCTCGGTCGCGCAGCCCAGCAGCGAGCAGGTGCTCATGCCGCACCTCCCTTCACGTTCGCCCGGATCGTCTGGAGGATCGCGCCCGGCCGCATGGGCTCGCCCAGTACCCGCGTCCAGCAATCCACGTCCACCAGCGTGTGCGCGCGCAGCAGCCACGCGAGCTGACCGTAGCGGCGGCTCTCCCCGGTGATGTACGGATCACCGACGTCGTCGCTGTAGTTGATCTCCACCGTCATGACCTTGCGGAACCGGGCGAAGACCTGCTTCAGCCCCGGCTGCAGCGGCGACAGGAAGGTCAGGTGCGTGGAGGACACTTTCAGGCCCTCGGCACGGGCCCGGTCCACGGCCTCCTCGATCGCGCCGCGGGTGCTGCCCCAGCCCACCACCAGCAGGTCGCCGCGCTCCGCGCCGTGCACGGCCGGCGGCTGCAGCATGCTCTGCAGCACCGCCAGCTTGCGGCTGCGCATGGTCATGCCCAGCTGGTTGGACTCGGTGTCGTACGCCACCTTGCTGGCGCGGGTGTGGGCCAGCCCGGTGGCCGTGTGCATCCCGCCCGGCATGCCCGGGATGAAGCGCTTCGAGAGCCCGGTCTGCGGATCCCAGTCGTACGGCTGCAGCCCTGCCGGCACCCCGCTCAGGTCGAGCGCCGTGCCCAGCCACTCCGGGTCCAGCTCCGGCCGCCGGAACGGCTGCACCCCGGTCGCCAGGTTCGCGTCCGTGAGCACCATCACCACGGCGCGGAACGTCTCCGCCAGCCGCCGGGCCGTGATCATGGCGTGGAAGCACTCCTCGATGGTCGCCGGCGCCAGCACGATCTTGGGCGCGTCCCCGGGCGCGCCGTAAAGCGACGTCAGCAGGTCCGACTGCTCGACCTTCGTCGGCAATCCGGTGCTCGGTCCGCCCCGCTGCACGTCCACCACCACCAGCGGCGTCTCGGTCATCACCGCCAGCCCCAGGAACTCGGTCTTGAGCGCCAGCCCCGTGCCCGACGTGATCGTAAACGCCACCTTCCCCGCCCAGCCGGCCCCGATCGCCACGCCCGCCGCCGCGATCTCGTCCTCGGCCTGGTGCACCACCCCGCCGAACTTCTCGCACATCTCGCCCAGCTGGTGCGACACCGAGGTGGCGGGCGTGATCGGGTACATCGCCGCCAGCTCCAGCCCGGCCGCGACCGCGCCCATCGCGATCGCCTGGTTCCCGTTCATCACCAGCCGCGGCTCCGGCGTAGGCAGCGGCGGAACCTCGAACCGGAAGTCCAGGTGCTGCCGCGCCCATGCGACGCCCAGCTCCAGCAGCGCCACGTTCTTCTGGTAGACCTCTTCCGACTTCTTGCGGAAGGCGAATGCGATCTCCTCCCGGATCCGCTCCAGGTCCCGGTCGTAGATCCAGGCGAGCAGCCCCAGGGCGAACATGTTTTTGCCCTTCCGGGCATTGTCCCCCGCCTTCAGGCACTCTGCCTCCAGCGGCACCTCGATCAGCCGGTAGCCGGTCTGCCCCAGCTCCGCCATCGCGGCCTGCCACTGTGCCCGGATCCGCTCGTCGTCGTGCGTCTTCCACTGGTCGTCCACCAGCACGATCGCGTTCGGCGCCAGCGCCCCCAGCTGATGCCGCCCGAGCAGCACCTGCTCGTTGAAGGCAATCATCAGGTCCGAGGCGTCCCCCCAGTTCGTGACCGGCTGCGCCCCGATCCGGATCCGGTTGCCGCTCGCCCCCGGCGCACTCCGCGGCGGCGGCTGGACCTCGGCCGGAATGATCTCCACCGTCCAGACCCCGTTCCCCATCTTCGCCGACACCGATCCGAAGATCTGGCCGCATTTCTGCGCCCCTTCCCCGGAATCCGAGACGATCTCGACGGTGTGCTGACTGACGCGGTGGGTGGTGGCGGACGGCGGGGCCGAGCGCGTTTCCGGGACAACTCCTTCCAACTGCACCTGGCTTCCTGTCGCCATGACGACCTTCGCGTTAGCGGAGCAATCCGTACGCATGCCTGACCCGGCAAACTACCCGGTCCCGCAAACAGGGGGCTGTCGGGTTTTAGTTGAATCTCGGTGGGGCAGCTACGGTGTGGTGGGGGTGATTTCCCTACAGTGGACCAGAAGGGAGGAACAA
>VEPF01000013.1:0-2031 GCA_012027055.1 Gemmatimonadota bacterium
GGGTGGACCTGGGCGGTGGGCGGAACCGCCTGGGCGGTTCCGCGCTGGCCCATGCCTACGAGCAGGTGGGCGACGTCTCGCCCGACGTGGCCGATGCCTCACTCCTGACCCGCGCTTTCGACGCCGTGCAACAACTGATCGAGGAGCGGCGGGTATGGGCCGGTCACGACCGCAGTGACGGGGGGCTGGTCACGGCCCTGCTGGAGATGGCGTTCGCCGGCAACTGCGGTTTCGAGGTCGATCTTCCCGGTGACGCCGCGGACGCGATTCCGCTGCTGTTCGCGGAAGAGCTGGGCCTGCTGCTGGAGGTGGCGGAAGCCGACGAGGCGCTCGCGCGCGCGGCATTCCGGTGCCGGGACGTCGCCTGCGTTCCCATCGGGCGGACCGCCGCCGGTCCCGCGGTGCGGATCCGCGTCGGTGGCGAGCTGGTGCTCGCGGACGATGTGCGCGACCTGCGCGATGTCTGGGAGGCCACGGCGTTCGAGCTGGAGAAACTGCAGGCCAATCCGGATTGCGTGGCGCAGGAGCAGGCCGGGCTGCGCGCCCGGAGGATGCCGGACTGGCACCTGCGCTTCACGCCCGCGCTCACCGCGCCGGCCGTGCTCGCGCGCAGCAGCAAGCCGAAGGTGGCCATCCTGCGCGAGGAGGGGAGCAACGGCGACCGGGAGATGACGTCGGCGTTCCACGCCGCCGGCTTCGAGACCTGGGACATCGCCATGACCGACCTGGCGGCCGGGCGCGTGGACCTGGACGGGTTCCGCGGGCTGGTGGCGGTAGGAGGCTTCAGCTACGCGGACGTGCTGGACGCCGCGAAGGGCTGGGCCGGCGTGATCCGCTTCAACGCCGCGATCCGTGATTCCTTCGAGCGCTTCCGCAACCGGCCGGACACCTTCAGCCTGGGCGTCTGCAACGGTTGCCAGCTGTTCGCGCTGCTCGGCTGGGTGCCGTGGCCGGGCATTCCGGACGCGGCGCAGCCGCGCTTCATCCACAACGAGTCCGGGCGCTTCGAGTCCCGCTTCACGAGCGTGCGCATCGATCATAGCCCGGCGGTGATGTTCCGCGGCATGGAAGGCTCGACGCTCGGGATCAGGATGGCGCACGGCGAAGGCCGCGCGAGGTTCCCGGCCACGTCCATCCTGGCGCAGGTCGAGCAGCAGGGTCTGGCGCCGCTGCGCTTCGTGGATGACGGCGGGGCGAGCAGCGAGGTCTATCCGTTCAACGCCAACGGCTCGCCCCACGGGATCGCGGGCCTGTGCTCGCCGGACGGCCGGCACCTGGCCGTGATGCCCCCTCCGGAGCGCACGTTCCTGCCCTGGCACTGGGCGTGGCGGCCGAATGCCTGGCGCAGCCTCGAGGCTTCGCCCTGGCTGCGCATGTTCCAGAACGCGCGCGAGTGGTGCGAGCGGGGTTCCTGAGCGGAGATAGCGCCGCGGCTAAGCGGGCTCGCCGGTGATCAGCTCGCCGGTGCGGGGATCGTGCAGCGTCTGCGGCGGCTGCGAGCCCTCGGGGTCCACGTGGATGGTGCAGAACCCGTAGTTGGTGAGCCGGTGAATGCGGGCCTTCACCTCCGTGGCGATGGCATCCGCGGCCTCGATCGTCAGCCCGCGCTGTACCTCGATGTGCAGCACCGTGTGGACCGTCTCCGGTCCGATCAGCTCGGCACGCAGGTTGTGCAGGCTGCACACGCCCGGAGTCGAGAGCACCGCCTGGCGGATCGCGTCCATCACCTGCGGCTCGGGGGCGCGGCCCAGCAGGATCGACAGGTTCTCCCGGAACAGTCCGATGGCGTTGATGGCGATGATCGTGGCCACGACGATCGCGGCCAGCGGGTCGGCCACCGGCACTCCCCACATCACGAACAGCGTTCCCAGCAGCGCGGCCGCGAGCCCCAGCTCATCGTTGATGAGCTCGATGAACTGCGCCCTGGCCGCGGCGCCGCGCGCCGGCTGCCGCAGCAGCGTGAGCAGTGGGATGGCCGCGATCAGCATCGATGCGATCAGGATGCCGAGCGCCAGGCCGAGCCGCTGGTGG
>VEPF01000013.1:2041-2908 GCA_012027055.1 Gemmatimonadota bacterium
GCGAGCTGCGGGATGGCCGCGATCAGCAGCGTAGCTTTCAGGTGGCCGAGCGCCAGGCCGAGCCGCTGGTGGTCGGCCTCGTGCGGGTGCAGCAGACGCGGGATGGCCTCCTCGTAGAGCTTGAGGCTGGTGAACGAGATGAACAGCGTGGCCGCGACCAGTGCGGCCGCGTTCTGCGCCCGGCCGTGCCCGAGCATGTGCTCCTGGTCGGCGCGCTTGCGGGCCCACGACAGTCCGGCCACCAGGAAGCCGGCAATGAAGATGTCGCTCAGGGTGTGGGAGGCTTCCGCGAAGATGGCCACCGCCATCACGCCGGTGGCGAAGTAGACGGCCAGCTTCCCGAAAAACGTGACGATGTAGATCACCAGCGTCAGCCGGATGCTGCGCAGGTCCTCGGCTTCGTGCATGTCCTGCTCCTGGCGCGGTCCGCGCGGCGGCCGTGCGGTGAATGAGTAGCTCGCCGCCCGAGCAATACATGCGGCAACGCGGTCCCGTCAACGCCCCGCCTGGTGCGGTGCGCGCGCTCAACCTGGCGTCCGTGCCCGCAGCAGTTGCCGTGGGCCGGGCCGGCGCCGATCTTCGGGCAGACCTGCCTGCCCCGGCGAGTGGTACGGGGGAAGGTGCGATCCGCAGCGGACCGGAAGGATCACATGCCCATGCACCGCCCGAACGATGGCCAACACCACCACGGCACCGGGAACCTGGACCGCCGGACCTTCCTGCAATTGAGCGGGACCGCAGCCGCGGGTCTGGCGCTGCCCGTGGCCGGGTGCGCGGGCTCGCCGCCCGAACCTGCAGCCGCCGGGCTAGTACCACCGTTCGAGCTGGAGGAGGTCGCCGTCGCCGAGCTGCGGGCCGGCCTCGAGT
>VEPF01000263.1 GCA_012027055.1 Gemmatimonadota bacterium
CCTCGCGCAGCATCCGCACCCGCCGGGCGACGGCGGTGCGGACCACGGTGTCGTCGAGGTCGCTGACCACTCCGAAGGTGGCGTCCGGCGGGGGGATGAGGACCGCGGCCGGCTGGTGGATCGATGGGTCGGTCGCGAGGCGCACTTCGCCGTCGTGCCAGAGCCGGTCCGGCGGCAGCGGTGTGACGGGTTGCACAGTGGCCCGGAAGTAGCCCTCGTCGTCCGTGACCGCCTGGGAGCGCCCGCCGGCGATCTCGATGTCGAGGACGGCGCCGGGGACCTCGGCACTCCCGATGCGCCGCCAGGTCGCGCGCAGATTGCGCCACCACGGATCCCGGGCAGCGGCCGTCCAGAGCGGCTCGTTGGCGAGGACCCGGCCGCTGACCCGAAGGGCGGCGGCGGTGCCGAAGCCCAGGTAGGCGACGATCTGCCTGGGCCGGCGCTGCTCTCGCCCTCGCAATTCGTCAACGCGGGCCTCGAGACCGCGGACCGCGCTGCCGAGCAGTTTCGTCCAGGAGGACATGGCGGCAAGATAGCGGACGGGGGTACACCGGTCACCCGTCCGCAACGGGCGCTTCAGGTGCTGAGGATGGAGCGCACCTTGGTGATGAGCATGTCCACGGCCACGCGGTTGTGGCCGCCTTCCGGCACGATCAGGTCTGCGTAGCGCTTGCTGGGCTCGACGAATTCCAGGTGCATGGGGCGCACGGTCTCGAGGTATTGCCGGGTGACCGACTCGGCGGTTCGGCCCCGCTCCTGGATGTCGCGAGTGAGGCGGCGGATGAAGCGGATGTCGGGATCGGTGTCAACGAACACCTTGATGTCCATCAGCCGGCGCAGCCGCTGGTCCCAGAGGATCAGCAGCCCGTCCAGGATGATGACCTTGCGGGCGAAGGCCGTGTCTCGCCGGGCGGTGCGGCTGTGCGTGGTGAAATCGTAGACCGGCACGGCCACATCGGTCCCGGCGCGGAGCGCCTCGAGGTGGCTCACCAGCAACTCGGTCTCGAGCGAGTCTGGATGGTCGTAGTTGGTCTTCTGCCGCTCCTCCAGAGACAGGTGCCCCGATTCGCGGTAGTAGGAGTCGTGATGCAGCACTGTGACCTGGTCGGGCCCCAGGCTGCTCACGATGGTCCGGACCACCGTGGTCTTGCCGGAGCCGCTCCCGCCTGCTACCCCGATGATGATCGCCATTGCGAACGCTCCGGTCAGTGCAGCCGCAGGCTGATGCCGACGTGCAGCAGCCACTGGTGCGTGGCATCGGCCTGGACTGTGGTGGCGTTCCCCGCGGCGGCATCGTGCAGCCAGTCCGGAAGCCGCTGCAGCACCCCCTCATCCCAGAACGTCAGATAGTCATCGACCGCCAGCTGGAGCGCGACGCGATCGCGGGCGAACGGCACCTCGCCAATGATCCCGATGTTGAGTCCGAAGTGACGCGCCGATTCGAACAGGTCGGAGTCCTTGATGTTGGCGATGGCCTGAGGCTTCTCGAACATGTAGAACGGTGCCGCGAACAGCGCGGCCCGCAGGCGGCGGACGGTCATGCGATCGGTCGCCTGGCCCAGGTCGAGGGCGAGACCGGCCCGGGCAAGCACGCTCTGGCTACCGGTGTAGATCCAGCGCTCGCCGAAGTTGATGGAGAAATCCGCGTCGTCGCGGTCGATGTAGGTGGCGCCGACCAAGAGGCTGAACGGACCGGCGACCGGCAGCTGGATGTTCAGGCCGGCGGCCAGGCCATCGGCCAGGCGCATCTCTACCTGGTCGCGAACCGCCGCGCCGGCGCCATCGGTGTAGCTCCAGGATTCTTTGCGGGTGACCGCCGTGGCCCAGCCGATAAACGGGGTGATGCTCAGACCCCGGTCGAGAGCCGCCCCGGACGGCAGCGGGACCGTCTGGGCGCGGGTCGGCGCGGGCAGCCACAGCAGGAGTGCGGTGATGCCCTGCAGGCAGCGCCGGGACACGACGAACAGCGCGGGTGTAGCCATGCCATGCTCTCCAGGTATGACGTCCGCGGCGATGCCATCAGGCAGGCAACGGCGGCGCCGCAGGTGGTAGTGCCGGGCTGTCCATCGCCGTCGCAGAGAGCGACGGCCGGGCGGGCGGTTGCCAACCGGGCGGGAATCTGCCCCGCGGCCAGGACCGCCGCAAGGAACGCGGAGGCTGCCTGCGGCCGGCGGCGGGACGTCAGCGGCTTTTGCCTGGAGGCATTCCCCGCCCCATAATGCACCGCTTCCGATCACCGCACGCAGGAACCAGGACCATGGGCAAGACCACCGGCTTCGGCAGTCGCGGCACGCTGCGCGTGCGCGACCGGGATTACGCGATCTTACGGCTCGCCGCACTCGAGCGGCAGGGATACGACGTTCCGCGCCTGCCCTTCTCGCTGAAGGTGCTGCTCGAGAACCTGCTCCGCTTCGGTGGCGAGTTCGCGACGGACGCGGACGTGGAGGGACTGCTCCGCTGGGAGGCACGGGCGGTGCCGTCGCAGGAGATCAACTTCACACCGGCCCGCGTGCTGATGCAGGACTTCACGGGCGTACCGGCAGTGGTGGATCTGGCGGCCATGCGCGCCGCGATGCGGGCCATGGGCGGCGACCCGCGGCGCATCAACCCGCTGCAACCCGCGGAGCTGGTGATCGATCACTCGGTGCAGGTGGACGAGTTCGGGACGCGCCTGGCTTTCGCCAGCAACGTGGCGCTGGAGTACGAGCGCAACCAGGAGCGGTATGCCTTCCTCCGGTGGGGCCAGCGGGCGCTGGAGAATTTCCGGGTGGTTCCGCCCGGTACCGGGATCGTACACCAGGTGAACCTGGAGTACCTGGCGCGCGTGGTGGTCCGCGCGGACCGGGCGGATGGGACGGCGCAGGCGTACCCGGACACGCTTGTGGGTACGGACT
>VEPF01000114.1 GCA_012027055.1 Gemmatimonadota bacterium
GGCCCGCCCTGCCCTACCCTGCACCCGGCCCCACTCGCTCCCCACTTCAGCCCGGTCCGCCCATGATCCGCGCCCGCACCGCCGCCCTCGCCGCCCTCGCCGCCCTCGCCGCCTGCGCCGGCCAGGAACGGTACGACGTGTTGCTCCGCGGCGGCACCGTGATCGATGGCTCCGGCCGACCCGGCACCCGCGCCGACCTGGCGGTCAGCGGCGACTCCATCGCCGCCATCGGCGACCTGGCTGGCGCTTCCGCGCGCACCGTGGTGGACGCTTCCGGCCTCGTGGTGGCGCCGGGCTTCATCAACATGCTGAGCTGGGCGAACGAATCGCTGCTGCAGGACGGCCGCTCGCTGAGCGACATCCTCCAGGGTGTCACGCTCGAAGTCATGGGCGAGGGCTCCTCCATGGGGCCGCTGAACCCGGCCATGAAGCAGGAGCTGCGGGAGCAGCAGGGCGATATCAAATACGACGTCGCCTGGACAACGCTCGGCGAGTACCTCGACCACCTGGAGCGCCGCGGGATCGCCACCAACGTGGCCTCGTTCCTGGGTGCCGGCACGGTCCGAGTGCACGAGCTCGGCTACGCCAATCGCGCCCCCACACCGGCCGAGCTGGAGCGCATGCGCGCGCTGGTGCGGCAGGGCATGGCCGAAGGTGCGCTCGGGCTGGCCTCGTCGCTGATCTACGCCCCCGACTTCTTCGCGCAGACGCCCGAGCTGGTGGCCCTCGCCACGGAAGCGGGCCAGGCCGGCGGCCTGTACATCTCGCACCTGCGGAGCGAGGGCAACGACCTGCTGCCCGCCCTCGATGAGCTGGTCGACATCGCGCGCGAAGCCGCCGTTCCGGCCGAGATCTATCACCTCAAGATGGCCGGCGAGGCGAACTGGCCGAAGCTGGACTCGGTGGTTGCCCGGGTGGAACGGGCACGCGCCGACGGGTTGCGCATCACCGCGGACATGTACACCTACACCGCGGGTGCCACCGGTCTCGACGCGGCCATGCCGCCCTGGGTCCAGGAAGGCGGCCTCGAGGAATGGCGGAAGCGGCTCGGGGATCCGGCCGTCCGGACCCGCGTGCGGCGGGAAATGCGCGCGCCCGCGGTGGGCTGGGAGTCCCTCCTGCAGCTGGCCGGCTCTCCCGAGCGCGTGCTGCTCGTCGCCTTCAAGCAGGACTCGCTGAAGTACCTCACGGGTCTGTCGCTCGCCGAGGTGGCCCGTCGGCGCGGCATCTCGCCGGAAGAGGCGGCCATGGACCTGGTCGTGCTCGACGACAGCCGCGTCGGGACGGTCTACTTCCTCATGAGCGACCAGAACGTGCGGCGCCAGGTCGCACTGCCCTGGATGAGTTTCGGCAGCGACGCCGCTTCCCTGGCCGCCGAGGGCGTGTTCCTGAAGTCCAACCCGCACCCGCGCGCCTACGGCAATTTCGCCCGCCTGCTCGGCAAGTACGTTCGCGATGAACGCGCGACGTCCCTGGAAGACGCCATCCGCCGCCTCACTTCCTTCCCGGCCGGCAACCTCCGGCTGCAGCGGCGCGGCAGCCTCCGTCCGGGCTACTTCGCCGACGTGGTCGTGTGCGATCCCGCCACCATCGCTGATCGGGCGACCTACGAGCGGCCGCACGCCTACGCCACCGGCATGCGACAGGTATTCGTGAACGGCACCCAGGTCCTGCGCGACGGCCAGCACACCGGAGCCGCCCCGGGCCGGGTGGTACGGGGACCCGGCTGGACGGGCTGGAAGTAGCCCTGACCATACGTTCCTCCGGATGGTCCTGCGCATTCCGGAGCGAACCCCGGCCGGCCGACCCGGGCCGGCGGGCGCCGGTCGCGCCGCCCCGCGCCCCCGGATTGATTGACTACGGTTCAAGCCCCGGTTATACATTCATCCGCACTTTACCGGCAGGAGCCCCGGGCGTGCTTCTGGACGTCTCACATTGCAGCGCGGCAATCCGGCGGCCAGGCGCGGTCAGCGCCCGGGCGGCGGCACGGCCGCACCTGCTCGCCGGGACGGACACGCGCGCTCGTCAGCTTGCCGAACCTGGCCCGCTGGTGCGGGAGGGTGATAGTTCTACTGGTGATCCGGAACTGGCCGGGCGGTGTGCGGCGCCGTGTTTCGCCCGCGAACTGCCGGTCCGCGTACGGGTAAATAGAGATGGAGCAGCGGCTGTCTCAGCCGATCTGACCGGCTACTATTCCCGGGGCGAATACAGTCCAGGTCCGATCACCAGCCTGCCACCTCCCACCGTACTGGGCTGATGGCGTTCACACGCAGCCTGAGATGCAGGCTGCTGAGTCTGTTACTTCAACAATCGGAGGGCGTATGACAAAGGTGCCTGCCGAAACCGAGGTCCCCCGGCGGATCGAGGTGCCCGGTTTGGTGAGCGCCGACGCTCCGATCTTCAGCCACCTGATCGCCAGCCAGCCGAAGCGGAACCTGGCGGAAACGCTGCGCTCCAGTATGGGCTCGCTGATCATCCACGGTGCAGTGGTCGCAGGGCTGGTGTGGGCGACGATGTCGGTTGGTGAGGAGGTTCTCGGTCCGGAAAGCTACAAGATGATCGAGCTTCCGCCCGAACCGCCGCCGCCGCCTCCGCCGGTAGTGAAGGTGGCGACGCCGCAGATCGAAGCGCCGAAAGGCTTCCAGACACTGGCGGTTCCAGAAATCGTACCGCCTGACATTCCGCCGCCTGCTGCCGGCTTCGTGATCCGCGAAGAGGACTTCACCGGCATGGGCGCCGAAGGCGGGGTCGCGAAGAGCGAGGAGCAGAAGACCGTCGAGCAGATCGCGGCCGCGCCCACGTTCACGCCTTTCACCCTGGCACCAGAGCTGACCAACCGCGACGAGATCACGCGCCTGCTGGTCCGCAACTACCCGCCGCTCCTGCGGGA
>VEPF01000392.1:0-2629 GCA_012027055.1 Gemmatimonadota bacterium
TCGTGGGCTGCGTCGTGTTCCTGCTGGTCGGTGGCGTGGCACGGCGTGGCGCGGAGGCCGGGCGCGGCGGCGACCCCGTGCCGCAGGCGCTGGTGATCACGGGCATCGTGGTCGCGTTCTCCGCCACCGCGCTTGCGGTCGCGCTGCTGCTGCGCCTGCACGATGCCGGTGGCGGCGCCACGCTGGACGACGCTGCGGACAGCACCGGGAAGGATGGGCCCCCGTCGTGATGCCACTGCCCGAAGTGCTGTCAGCAGGCGCATCGGCAGGCGCGGGCTGGCTGGTGGCCGCGATCGCCTGGCCGGTCGTCGCGCTGCTGCTCGTGATCGCTGGCGGTGAACGACTCGCAGCACGCGTCGGCGTACTGGCGTTGCCGATCGGCCTCGCACTCGCCGCTGCGGTGGCACTGCGCGTCGCCGGGAGTGGCGCGCTCGTCTACCACGTCGGCGGCTGGGCGCCGCCGCTCGGCATCGCGCTCAGGGCCGACGGACTGTCGGCCGCAATGCTGCTGGTCACTGCGGTGGTGGTGAGCGGTGCGGGCGTTTACGCGCTGGCGGATTTCGGCCCACCGCGTGCCGGGACTCCGGGACGCACCTCGCTCGCGTTCTGGGCGTCGCTGCTCGGCGCCTGGGCCGCACTCAACCTCGCCTTCCTCGGCAACGACCTCTTCAACCTGTACGTCGCGCTCGAACTCCTCACCTTCGCGGCGGTGCCGCTGGTGTGCCTCGACGGCCGTGCCGAGACGCTCAAGGCCGCGCTGCGCTACCTGCTCTACGCACTGGTCGGCTCCGTGCTGTACCTGCTCGGCGCAGTGCTGCTCTATGGCGCCTACGGCACCCTCGACATCGGCCTGCTCGCGACGGCGGCGCAACCAGGGCCCGCCACCTGGGCGGCGGCCGCGCTGATGACGGCGGGGTTGCTGGCCAAGACGGCGCTGTTCCCGCTGCACTTGTGGCTGCCGCCCGCGCACGCCGGTGCGCCGCCGGCCGCGAGTGCCGTGCTCTCGGCACTGGTGGTGAAGGGTTCGTTCTTCATCGTGCTCAGGCTGTGGTTCGATGCGCTGCCCGGGCTCGGGAGCGTGGCCGCGATGCAGCTGATCGGGCTGCTCGGCGCGGGCGCCATCCTCTATGGCAGCGCACTGGCGCTGCGCCAGGCGCGCCTCAAGCTGCTGGTCGCGTACTCGACGGTGGCCCAGATCGGCTACCTGTTCCTGGTGTTCCCGCTCGCGTTCGATGCCACGGCCGGGCGACTGGTGGCCGGAGCTGCACTCACGGGCGGCCTGCTGCAGGCGGTGTCACACGCGCTCGCCAAGGCGGCGATGTTCATGTCGGCCGGCCTGATCGCGGTGACGCTCGGGCACGACCGCATTGCCGGACTGGCTGGCCTCGCACGCGCGCGGCCGACGAGCCTGCTCGCGTTCGCCCTGGCCGGCGTGTCACTCGTGGGCCTGCCACCGAGCGGCGGCTTCGCGGCGAAGTGGCTGCTGCTGTCGGCGGCCGTCGCCACGGGCCAGTGGTGGTGGGCGGTCGTCATCGTGCTCGGCGGGCTGCTCACCGGTGCTTACCTGGTCCTGGTGCTGATGCGGGCGCTGGAAGAATCAACGACCCCGGCCACCGCGCTTCAGCCAGTCGCAGCCTGGCGGGAGGCAGCGCCGCTGACGCTCGCGCTGCTCGCGGTGTCCATGGGCCTCAACGGAGCGCTGCCGTGAACGGCGCTGCCCAAGGATGGTTGGTCGCAACCTGGGCATGGCCCCTCGTGCTGCTGCTGGCCTGCACGTGGCGACCCGTGCGGCAGCGGATGCCGCGACTGCTCGCGCTGGCGCCGTTGCCCGCACTTGCGGCTGCGTTGTTCGCTGCCGGGGCGCCGCGCGCGAGCATCGGCGGCCGTTCGCTCGAGCTGCTGTTCGGACTCGACGCGCCTGGAGCACTGCTGCTCGGGGTGGCCTCGCTGTTGTGGATCGCAGCCGGCGCCTACGCCGGCAGCTACCTGCGCGACGGGGCACATGCCGGACGGTTCGCCGCCTGCTGGCTCCTCGCCGCGTCGGGCTGCCTCGGCCTGTTCGTGGCGGCAGACCTCGCGAGCCTCTACGCCATGCTCGCCATGATGACGATCGGTGCCGGCGGGCTCGTGATCCACGACGGCACGCCCCGCGCGTGGCGGGCGGGCGCGACCTACGTCGGCCTCGCGCTGCTCGCCGAGTCGGTGCTGCTCGTGGGCCTCGTCATGCTGGCCGTCGAGATGCCCGGACCGGGCCTGGCCATCGACAACGCCGTGACGACGCTCGCCGCTTCGCCGCAGCGCGCCACCATCCTCGCACTGCTGGTGTTCGGCTTCGGACTCAAGGCGGGCCTCGTGCCCCTGCACGTGTGGATGCCGCTCGCCCACTCGGCTGCCCCGGTGCCCGCCTCGAGCGTGCTGAGCGGCGCGGTCGTGAAGGCCGGCATCATCGGGCTGATCCGCTTCCTGCCGCCCGGCGACGCGCTGCCAGCCACAGGACAACTGCTCGCAGTCGCCGGATTCGTCACGGCGTTCTACGGTGTGCTCGTCGGGCTGACACAGCGCCACCCCAAGGCCGTGCTCGCATACTCGAGCGTCAGCCAGATGGGCGTGGTCGTAGCGGCACTTGGAC
>VEPF01000392.1:2639-2886 GCA_012027055.1 Gemmatimonadota bacterium
CCGCGGGGGACTTCCGTCCACAGGTGGCGCAACCGCCAAGTTCGCGGTCAAGGACGCGTTCGGCACCGGCTTGGCGGCCGCGCTTTCGGCCGCCTCGGCGGCGGGCACCACGCTGCTGATGCTGCACTTCCTGCGCCGGCTGGCGCTGGCCGAGGTGAAGGGCGACGGGCCTGCACCGGCAGGCCTGCTGCTGCCGTGGCTGGCGATGGCTGCCGCCGCGCTGCTGCTCCCCTGGTTGCTGTATGGC
>VEPF01000077.1 GCA_012027055.1 Gemmatimonadota bacterium
GCCGCCTTGGGGCTACGAGGAGCCCCATGCCCCACCTCTCCCCCCGGACCCTGACCGAAGCCGAACAGCGGCGCCTGCGGAGGGCGTCGGCGGCGAGCCATGTCAAACGACACCTATCCTTGCGCGCTAAGGCGACACCCAGTCTTGCGCACCCACCCTCGGGTCAACTGGGCTTCGGACTGCGACTTCGGGTCTCACCCCCTTTCGTAGGCGACGCGGCTCGTGGCGCGCTGGCTTAGCGGCCGGCCTGGCTGACGGCGCGCTCCAGGTCGCGCAGCCGATAGCTGCGGCCCTTGATGTCGAGCACGTGGCTGTTGTGGAGCAGGCGATCGAGGATGGCGGTGGCCAGGATCTCGTCGCCGGCCAGCACCTCGGGCCAGTCGCGGATGCCCTTGTTGGTGGTGATGAGGATGCTGCCGCGCTGGTAGCGGTGGCTGACCAGGCGGAAGAACAGGCTGGCTTCCTGGCGGGTCATGGGCTCGAAGCCGACCTCGTCGATGATGACCAGCGAACTGGACAGGTACTTCTTGCTGCGCAGCCGCGGCGTCGGCAGGTCGGCATCGCGCTTGAGGGCGGCCAGCAGGTCCTCGAGGCGGTAGAAGACGACCCCGAAGCCCAGCTCCACGGCGCGCAGGCCGAGGGCCACACCCAGGTGCGTTTTCCCGACGCCGGGCGGCCCCTGGATCAAGAGTGTGCGGTTCTCGCGGATCCACTGGCAGGTGGCCAGGGTCTCGATGCGGCTGCGCTCGAGCGCCGGCTGGAAGGCGAAGTCGAAGTTAGCCAGGGTCTGCCCGGTGGGCAGCCCCGACCGCACCAGGGAGGTGCGCACGCGGCGCTCCTCGCGGGCCCGCAGCTCGTGCTCCAGGAGCCGATCGAGGAAGCGGTGCGGCGGGATCTCCTCGGCCACCGCTTCGGCCAGCCAGGTGGCCAGTTGCTCCGAGGCGTGGACCAAGCCCAGCTTGCCCAGCCGCTCGCGGGTGACGTCGAGGTCCATGGGCACGGTGGTGGTCGCGCGCGGGCTCATCGCGCCACCTCCGCCAGCTCCGCATAGAGGTCCACCGGCCGCTGCGCGGGCCGCAGGCGCCACAGCTCCTGCAGCCGGCGGCCCATCCGCCCCAGGGGCAGCGGCGGCAGCACGTCGGCGGTGGCTTCCCCCTCGTAGTGGCGCGGGTCGATGACGATTCTCTCGCGGCTGTGGCGCGGATGTTCGGCCACCACCCGCCCGTCGGCCCACACCTGGACCACGCGGCTGCACCCGTGGATGGTCAGGGCCCGGCCCAGGTGCGCGAACGGCACCGAATAGCGCCGGCCCTCGAAGGCCACCGTGCAGTCGGGCGCCACCGTGCGGGTCACCGCCAAGTCGAACGGCTCGGGCAACAGCGGCACCGCGGCCAGCAGGGGCTTCTCCTCCTGCCACGCCGCCCACACGCTCGTCCCCGTGGCCGGACAGAGCCGGCGCTGGGCTTCGTTGGCGATGCGCGCGTCGGTCCACGCCTGCAGCTCTTCCCAGCCGCTCCAGTCGCGCTCGCTCACCTCGCGCCAGGCGCGGTCGGCTCCCACCCCGCGCTCCACCTTGCCCTTGGCCTGCGGGGAACGCACCGCACAAGGGTCGATGTGGAAGCGCACCGCCCGCGCGTAGCGCCGGTAGCTGGGATTGAGCTCGCCCCAGGCGCCGGCGCCCCGGCTCACCGCCGTCTTGGTGTTGTCCACCCGCACCGTCGCCGGAATCCCCTCCAGGCGCCGGAACGCCTGGTTGTGCACCTCGTGCCAGGCCAACTGGTCCACCCGCGGCGACCACACCCGCGCCCCGTAGCGGCTGTGCGACAGCCGCAGGTGGAACTGATAGGCGTAGACCGGCCGCCCGCCGATCGACACCCGCGGCCACTCTGCCCAGTCGGCCTGGGCCTGGGCCCCGGGTGGGGTCTCCACCCGCCGCCGCGCCCGCCGCGCCGGCTTGGGAAAGTGCCGCTGGAAGTAGCGCTGCACGCCCCGCAGGCTGCCGCCGAAGTCGTGCTCGCTCACCAGCCACTCGTGCAGCGCCGCCAGGTTCACCGGCCCCTCACCGACCCCTTCCAGGTAGTGCGCGATCGCCGCGCTCACCGCTCCCGCTTTGTAGGCCTGGCTCGCGCGGCCATCGACCGCTCCTGCCCGCTGCCGCCGCAGGTGATAGCGCACCGCGTGTTCCGTCACCCCCAACAGCCGCGCGATGGCGCGACCGCTCTGCCCCCGCTGGGCCAATACCGCGATGGTCATCCGTGTCTCCCGCTCGAGCTTCATGGGCGCCCCCCGAGGTCTGCCCGGGAGAATGCCCACTCGGCCCGCCTAGGTCATCGTCGGGAGGGGGGTGCGCAAGACTGGGTGTCGTCTTAGAGGGAAACTAGGCCGTCGCGCGACACCTGCGGCCCGAGATTGCCAAGAACGGTCGCGCTGGGGATGTGTTCCTGCCGGATGCGCTCCTGCCCAAACTGCGGCGGTTCTGGCGGTACAAGCGCGCCTGCGGCGAGCGACTGGATTCCGACTCGCCCCTCTTCTGCTCTCACCGATGGCGGAGACTCTCCAAGCGCCGCGTCCAGGTCCTCTTCCGCGCCTGGCAGATCATTGCAGGCTTCGACCGCCTGTATCCCTTCCATGCGCTGAGGCACACGGCAGTGACGAATGTCTACCGGGCGTCGCGGGACCTCTTCCTCGCCCAGCGCTTTGCCCGGCATGCGAGCCCGCTGACCACCGTGTGCTACACGCATGTATGTGATGAAGAGCTGCTCGCGAGGGTGCGGGGACTGGCGTGCTGAGCAGCGGTCAGGATTGCGGTCGCTGCCCTCGGCGCAGACTTGAACTGACCCTCAAGCTAACCAGTCCGCGGGCGGACGGGGTGCGGCTCCGAG
>VEPF01000434.1 GCA_012027055.1 Gemmatimonadota bacterium
GGGTGGCGGTGAACGTGGACATCACGGACCGCCGCAACGCGGAGCGGGCGCTGCGGGCGAGCGAGCAGCAGTACCGGCAGCTGGCGGCGGAAGTGCTGGAGACCGAGCGCGCCATCCGGCAGCACCTGGCGGAGATCGAGGCGATCTACGAAGGGACACCGGTGGGGCTGGCGGGTTTCGACTCGCAGCTGCGCTTCGTGCGCCTGAACGAGTCCATGGCGCAGATCAACGGGCGGCCGCGGGAGGCGCACCTGGGCCGGACCATGGGCGAGGTGGTGCCCTGGGTGGCGCCGCTGGTGGAGCCACTGCTGCGGCAAGTGCTGGCCACGGGCGAGGCGATCCCGGGCGTGGAGCTGTCGGGGGATTCGCCCGCGCAGCCGGGCGTGCGGCGGTACTGGTTCGCACGCTACCACCCGTGGCGCAGCGGTGGGGAGGTGGTGGGGGTGAACGCCACGGTCGAGGAGATCACGGAGCGGAAGCGGGCGGAGTCCGCGCGCCAGTTCCTGAGCGAAGCGAGCGCGGTGCTGGCATCATCGCTCGATTACGAGACGACGCTGGCGCAGACCGCGCACCTGGCGATCCCGTTCCTCGCGGACTACTGCGTGGTCGATGTCCTGCAGGATGATGGCACCACCAGTCGGGTGGCGAGCGCGCACGTGGATCCGGCCATGGCGCCGGTGCTGGCCGGGGTGATGCGCTACAAGGCGGGCGAGCTGCGCGACGGGATGGTGCCGCGGGTGCTGCGCAGCGGCGTGCCGGAGCTGGTGTCCGAGGTCACGCCGGCGGCGCTGGAGCGGGACGCGGGCCGGGGCGGTGACTTCCTGGAGCACGTGCGCACGCTCGGTCCGCGCTCCTACCTGTGCGTGCCCATGCCGGCGGGCGGGCGGGTGCTGGGCTCGATCCTGCTGTGCCACTCCTGCTCCGGGCGGCGGTACGGTCCGGCGGACCTGGAGATCGCGCAGGAGCTGGGCCGGCGCGCGGGCGCGGCCGTGTTCAACGCGCGGCAGTACGCGGCGGCGCAGGCGGCGGGGCGGGAGGCAGAAGCGGCGAGCCAGAGCAAGAGCCAGTTCCTGGCGACCATGAGCCACGAGCTGCGCACGCCGCTCACGGGCATCATCGGCTACACCGAGCTGCTGGACGAGGAAGTGACCGGCCCGCTGACCCCGCGCCAGAAGCATCAGCTGGGGCGGATCAAGGCGAGCGCGTGGCACCTGGTCACGATCATCGACGAGATCCTGCTGTTCGCGCGCGTGGAAGCGGGGCGGGAGCAGGTGCGGCTCTCGGAGTTCGACCTGAGCCTGCTGCTGCAGGAAAGCGTGGGCATCCTGGAGCCGCAGGCGCACGCGAAGGGGATCGCGCTGGCCGCGGCGCTGCCGGCCGGGCCGCTGCCGGTGGAAAGCGACCAGGGCAAGCTGCGGCAGGTGCTGCTCAACCTGGTGGGGAACGCGATCAAGTTCACGGACGAAGGCTTCGTGCGCGTGGCGCTCACCACCACGGAGGCAACGGCGGTGATCCGGGTCGAGGACACCGGGCCGGGCATCCCGCAGGATCAGCGGCAGCGCATCTTCGAGCCGTTCACGCAGGTGGACGGCTCCAGCACGCGGCTCAAGGGCGGCACCGGGCTGGGCCTCACGGTGAGCCGCCAGCTGGCCCAACTGCTGGGCGGAAGCCTGGAGCTCGAGAGGACGTCCGCCGACGGCTCCACCTTCCTCCTCACCATCCCGCTCCGCCCCGGAGCACTGCAGTGATGACGCGGGCGCAGGCCGCGACGCTGGTCCTGGCGCTCGGCGCCGCGCGACCGCTGCCGGCCGGGGCGCAGGACGCGCGCTTCACGTATGACCAGGGCGGGATCACGCGCGGGGCGCGCGACCGCAAGGAGCTGGCGCTGATCTTCACGGGCGGCGACTACGCGGAGGGGGCGACCAGCATCCTGGACGCGCTCGCGGCGCGCGGCGTGAAGGCGTCGTTCTTCGTGACCGGCGGCTTCATCCGGCACCCCGAGTTCGACGGCTACCTGCGGCGCATGGTGGCGGAGGGTCACTACCTGGGCGCGCACTCCGACGGGCACCTGCTGTACGCGCCGTGGGAGGACCGGAACCGGACGCTGGTCACGCAGGACTCGTTCGTCGCCGACCTCGAGCAGAACCTGGCCGCACTGGCGCGATACGGCGTGCCGCGCGCGGCGGCGCGCTGCTTCATCCCGCCCTACGAGTGGTACAACGCGCAGATCGCGGAGTGGGCGAAGGGCATGGGACTGGTGCTCTTCAACTACACCCCGGGCACGCGCTCGAACGCGGACTACATGCCGGACGACGAGCCGCGCTTCATTTCCTCGCAGGCCATCTACGACGGCATCCTCAATTACGAGGCGACCCTCGCGGACGGGCTCAACGGGTTCCTGCTGCTGCTGCACGTGGGCGCGGGCGGGGGCCGGACGGACAAGATGCACCGGTTCGTGGGGCCGCTCGTGGACGAGCTGACGCGGCGGGGCTACCGCTTCGTGCGCGTGGACCAGCTGCTGGCGGCCGCAGTGCAGTGACGCGCGCGGGCGGGGCGCGTCAGCCGACGTCAATCCGCTCGCTCTCCAGCACCAGCTCCTCGATGGCCACCTCGCCGGAGCGCGCGTTCAGCTCCGGTCCGGTGTAGCGCAGCACGCACGCGTTGCTGAGCTTCCACTGCTGCAGCGAGCGGCCGGGATGCTGCGGGTCCAGCAGCTGCACCGTGACGGTGCGGAGCGTGCCCGGACCGCGCTGGCGGATCCCTTCCAGCCACCGGAAAAGCCCGCCGCCATCACCCACCTCGCCGTGCCGCAACGCGATCTCCGGCACCCGCCCGACGCCGGCCAGCTTGGAGTGATGAGGCGGGGGGCTGG
>VEPF01000095.1:0-1327 GCA_012027055.1 Gemmatimonadota bacterium
CTGCTGCTGCAGCTGCACCTGCACCTCGCGGTAGAGCGCTTCCGCGCGCTCCATCTGCTGCAGGGCGCGCTGCTCGGGCGAGATGGCCGGCCGGGGGCCGGGGCCGCGCAGCTGGGCGAGCACCGTGTCCATGACGCGCGCCGCCTGGGGCAGGATGGCGGCGATCTGTGCGAACATGGTGTCCTGCGTGACCTGCCGGTTCTGCATGCGCTGCGCGAGCGTCAGCACCTGCTGCCGCAGCCGGTCCTGCATCAGCACGATGGTGTTGGTGTACTCCCGGAACGCGTCGGCCGTGTACTGCGCGCTGTCGCGCACCAGGTTGAAGGTGGCGGCCACGATCTCGCGCTGCTGCTGGGTGAGCTCGCCCGGGTTCTCGCCCTGCCCCTGCTGTCCCTGCTGCCCGGGCTGTGCCTGGCCGCTCTCCGCCTGCCGGTACTCCCGGCCGAATGGCCGCATGGTCAGGAAGTAGATGTCGCTGGTGACCTCGCGGCCGCTGCCCGATGCGTCCCGCGCCTGTGCGTAATACGAGACGATGTCGCCGGGCTGGAGGCCCAGCTCCTCGAGATAGAGCGTGTGCCCGGCGGTGATCTCGGTGGGGCCGGGCGCCGCGCGGAACAGCTCGACTCGCCGCTCCGCGCCGCCGTTCACCGCATAGAACAGGTCGAGCCCGCCCACGCCGTAGTCATCCTCCGCCTGGGCCTCGAGGAACACCTCGTCGGTGATGGTCGGCCGGATGTCGCGGCCCGGCTTCGAGAAGCGCACCGAGGGGGCGCGGTCGGAGAGCACGTCGATGGTGTACTCGGGCGAGCCGGTCACCACCTGCCCGTCCAGGGCGGTGAACTCGAGGTGGTAGAAGCCCTGCTGCTCGACGCGGAACGCGGCCGTGAGGGTGCTGTCCGGCCGGAGCGTGAGCGGCACTCGCTGGCCGGTGGAGAGCACCAGGGTCCCACCCCGCGCGGGCAATGTAGTGGTGGCGTACACGTAGACCATGGTGCCGCGCAGCACCGCGACGTCGCCGCCGTCCTCGATCCGCTCGGGCGGCCGCCCGGTGTATTCCGGGTACCGGTACTCGAGGGCGAGGGTTTTCACGTACGGCAGGTCGGCCACCTCGATGCGGTAGACGGCGGAGCGGATGCCGCCGGCCTCCACGAAGTACTCGGTCGGTTCGTCGACGTCGAACAGCAGCACCTCGTAGCCGCCGGTGCCCGCGCTGTCGCGCGGCTGCGGCGCGCCGCCCGCCCGCCCGGAGTCGGCGCGCCCGGCGGTGGCCGGCGAGGACCCGAACATGGGGACGCGCTGGAAGGACGGCTCGGAGCCGGAGCGCACC
>VEPF01000095.1:1337-2858 GCA_012027055.1 Gemmatimonadota bacterium
GGTGATGTTGCCGGGCTCGACCTCGATCGAGTACGGGTCCGCGGCGGCCGCCCCCTTCAGGGGATTGAGCAGCGCGCCCGCGCCCTGGCGCAGCAGTGCCGGTTGCAGCAGGGCGAGCGCCAGCGCGACCAGGCTGATGGTGCCGAACGCGGTCCCGAAGCGCCGGATCTCGCGCCGGTCGAGCGCCCGGCCGTCCTGCAGGCGGTGGCAGTGCGCGCGCGCCCGCTCGCCGGTGCGCCGGGCGAGCGGCGAGTGCTCGCCGCGGTGCTCCAGCTCCAGCCCGCTCAGCACCAGCTCGTGCAGGTCGGGCTCGTGCTCCTCCAGGTAGAGGGCGACGCGCTCGTCGGTGACCCGGCGGGAGAGCGGCCGGACCAGGTACCGGAACACCAGCCAGAGCACGATGCCGTAGCCGATGATGCGGCTGGCGAAGAGCGCGGCGGGGGAGAAGCCGGTGCGGTCCAGCACCCAGGACGAGAGCACGAACACGGCGAGGGCCGCGCCGCCCGCGAGCGCGCCGCCGCGCAGCAGCAGCTTGTAGCGCCAGCGTCGGCGCACGTGCCGAACGATCGCGATGAGCGACCGCTCCGGGGCCGGACCGTTCAGTATCAGCGGCATCATGCCTCCTTCATCCGCCGGGCCGCGCGCGCGCGGTTCGACAACGCGGTCTCGACCGCGAGCAGCGCCAGGGCCGCGATCAGCAGGTACCACCACAGCGACTGTCGTTTCTCGAGCTCGGCCGCGGGCAGCACCGCGGCGTTGGGGCGCCCCGCGCCGCTCCCCGGGGTGCGTACCAGGGCCGCGAAGCTGTCCGGCGCCAGGGGGGCGAGGTCCGATTCGCGCACGTCCACGTTGGCCGCGAACACCGCGGCCGGCCCATCGCCGCCGCCCTCGGCGCGCACCGCGTAGAAGCCGCGCTGCGCCAGCGTCAGGGCGCGCGCGCCCGCCGGGATGTCCGTACGGCTGCCATCCGGCGCGACCGCGAGCAACTTCACATCCGCGGGGATCCCGCCTGCGCGCGCGTCCACCACCTCGCCGACGGTGCGGCCGGTGGCCGGCTCCGCGTAGCCGGCCGCGTGCCTGACCAGCTGGTGCAGGAAGGGCACGAAGAGCGGCTGCACGGCCAGGTCGTTCCACTCCCGGTCCAGGCTGGAGGCCCAGGCCAGCACCCGGCCCCGGCCGATGCGCCGCTCCGCCAGGGCCACGCCGCCATCGTCGAACCGGGCCAGCACGGCAGTGCTGTCGCCGGCGGCCGGCAACTGCAGCGGCCGGTAGCGGAAGAAGCGAGGCGCCGCCAGGTCGCCGCTCCGGGGCGTGCGGAACAGCTCGAACACCGGGTGCTCCAGGTCCAGGTAGCCCAGCGCCGCGCCGCCGCTCCGGGTGCGGTCGACCACCTGGCCGGGCCGCCCGGGCAGCAGGCTCGCCAGCTCGGCGCCGCTGGTCGAGGGGCCGAGCGCCACCACCACCCCGCCGCCTTCCGCCACGAACTGCCGCCGCCCTGCCACCCCGCCGGCCGCAACGGCC
>VEPF01000165.1:0-315 GCA_012027055.1 Gemmatimonadota bacterium
CACGACCTGCCACGGCAACGGCCAGGTGCGCATGCAGCAGGGGTGCTTCACCGTCCAGCAGACCTGCCCCCGTTGCCAGGGCCGCGGCCAGGTGGTCAGCGACCCGTGCAACAAGTGCCGTGGCCAGGGCCGCATGCGGCGCCAGAAGACCCTGTCGGTCAAGGTGCCGGCGGGCGTCGACTCGGGCGACCGCATCCGGCTCGGCGGCGAGGGCGAAGCCGGCCGCAACGGCGGTCCATCCGGCGACCTCTACGTCGAGGTGGCCGTACGCCAGCACCCGATCTTCGAACGCGACGGCGCGCACCTGTCGTGCGA
>VEPF01000165.1:325-1737 GCA_012027055.1 Gemmatimonadota bacterium
CCGCCGGAGACGCAGTCCGGGCGCGGCGTGCGCCGGCGCGAGAAGGGCATCAAGCCCGTGCGCGGCGGCCCGACCGGCGACCTGTTCTGCCGCGTCGTGGTCGAGACGCCGGTCCACCTGTCGCGCGAGCAGAAGGAACTGCTGCAGAAGTTCGACGAATCGCTGCGGAAGGACGCCAAGCACCACCATCCCCGCGAGGAGAGCTGGCTCGACGGGGTGAAGCGCTTTTTCAGCAGCCTCGGGGAGTGACCGGTCATGGCGCAGACACTGAATGTCGCGATGCTGGGAGCCTCGGGCCGCATGGGCCGGTCGATCGTGCCGCTCGTGCTCGCTGCCGAGGACTTGGCGCTGACCGGCGCGCTCGCAGCGCCGGGTGACCGGGCCGTCGGCCAGGACGCCGGTGTGTTCGCCGGGGCCGCTCCGGCGGCCGTGCCGATCACGAACGACGCGGCCCAGGCACTGTCCGGGGCGCAGGTGGCCATCGACTTCACGTTGCCCGCCGCCTCGCTGGCGCATGCGCGGCTGTGCCGGCAACTCGGGTGCGCGCTGGTGATCGGCACGACGGGTCACGAGCCCGCGCAGCGGGCCGAACTGGAGCAGGTGGCTCGCGAAATGCCGATCGTGCTGGCACCGAACATGAGCCTGGGCGTCAACGAGCTGTTCCGCCTCGCCGAGCTGGCGGCCCGGGCGCTCGACGCCGACTACGAAGCCGCGCTCTTCGAGGCGCACCACCGGCACAAGGTGGACGCGCCGAGCGGCACGGCTCTGGGCCTGGCGCGCGCCGTGGCCAAGGGCCGGGGCGTCGCGCTGGACGACGTGGCCCAGTACGCCCGCCACGGCCAGGCGGGCCCCCGCGAGCGCGGCCGCATCGGCTTCAGCGTGCTGCGCGGCGGCGACATCGTCGGCGACCACCGGCTGATCTTCGCCGGCCCCGGCGAGCAGGTGGAACTCGCCCACCACGCGCAGGACCGCTCTGGATTCGCCCGTGGCGCGCTCGTGGCTGCGCGCTGGGTTGTCGGGCGTCCGCCCGGCCTCTACTCCATGATGGACGTCCTCGGGCTCTGAGCGGACGGCGCCGACCGCGGCGCGGCGATCTTCGTCCGGTCTCTTCGCACTTTCCGGCTGTCACTGCACCCGACTGCGCGGGTCTGCCCTTCCGGGTCGGTCCGCGGGGCCGTGCGCCGCATGGACGCGGCGCCGGAGCCCCCACGGATGGGCTTATGGCGTCCCCGCGGACGGACCCGGAAGGGCAGGCCCCCGCGGCTGTTCGCTGGCGCGGCTTCCCCGCCCGGGATTCCTCCGCGAGGAGGACGCTCACGCGGCTTCCCCGTCCGGAATTCATCCGCGGGGACGCCGAAAGCCCGTCCCTGAGGCTCCGCACGCGCCGTCCCTGGCGCGTGACGGCCCCGCAG
>VEPF01000165.1:1747-2849 GCA_012027055.1 Gemmatimonadota bacterium
CCCCACGCCGGTCGGCCCCGCCGCCAATCCCGGACGCCGACGCCATGCCTGTGCGCACCAAGTCACTGCGCAGAGACCGACCGGACGTCCGTCGCCAACTTTCGTGGCGCAACGCAAAACGCTCGCGTAGAATTCTCCACTTAGCCCGTGAGACAAATTACTTCCGGAGTCGAGCCCGCGCTCAGCTTCGGCGGCGAATGCACGCGCGAATTGGCCTGCGACCGGCTCGCACGCAGGCGCTGGAGTGCTTGGAGGGTCGCCCGTGACGACACCCGCTGATCTGGCTCTGGAGGACGGCACGGTGAGTCGGGGCGTCTCCATCGGCGCTCCGGGCGCCTCCACCGGCGAGGTGGTGTTCAACACCTCGATGACCGGTTACCAGGAAATCCTGACCGACCCGTCCTACTCCAGGCAGATCGTCACCCTCACGTATCCGCACATCGGCAACACCGGCGCCAACCCCGAGGACCTCGAGTCCGACTCGATCCACGCCGCGGGGCTGGTGATCCGCGACCTGCCGCTGCTGCACTCCAGCTGGCGGGCGACCGAGTCCCTGCCGCAGTTCCTCGTGCGCGGCGGCGTGGTCGCCATCGCGGAGATCGACACGCGGCGCCTGACCCGCATCCTGCGCGAGAAGGGTGCGCAGGCGGGCGGCATCGCCAGCGGCGAAGCCGCCTCGCGCCCGGACCTCGCGGTGGCTGCGGCGCGTCGCTTCCCGGGACTGAAGGGCATGGATCTCGCCAAGGTCGTCACCACCGAGGACGCCTACCAGTGGAACGAGGGCACCAACTGGTCGCTGGAGCAGGGCACGCGCCGGCGCCCAGGCCAGCGCCTGCACGTCGTGGCGTACGATTTCGGCATCAAGCGCAACATCCTGCGCCTGCTGGCGGATCACGGCTGCCGGATGACAGTCGTCCCCGCGCGAACGCCGGCCGAAGTAGTCCTCGCGCTTGCCCCGGACGGCGTCTTCCTGTCGAACGGGCCGGGCGATCCCGAGCCCTGCACCTACGCGATCGAGGCGATCCAGCGCTTCCTGGCCGACGAGGTGCCTCTCTTCGGCATCTGCCTCGGCCACCAGCTGCTCGGCCTGGCCCCCGGCGCG
>VEPF01000135.1 GCA_012027055.1 Gemmatimonadota bacterium
GCCCCAGCTTTCGAGGCGTGCGGCGCTCGCGCGCTCGCGGTCCGCGAGCTCCGCGTAGGGGTTGCGCGCCGGCGCCGCGGCGACGCCGAGGGCGGGCAAGTGCGCGTGCGCCGCCACGGTCTCCTGGAACAGCTCGTTCAGGGTGCGGAGTTGTCTCGCCGCGAGGGGCAGTCCTTCGGCAGCTCTCATTGGTGCTCCGCGAGTGGTCTGCGGGCGGGGCTAGGGCGCGGGTGCTTCCCGCGCCGCGGCCGGGTCGCGCGCCCCCCGGACGCGCGCCAGCAGCAGCCGCCCGACCTCATCGTTGTCCAGCCAGCGCGCGAACTCCTGCGCGCCGGGTCCGCCCGCGAACAGCAAGGTGGCTTCCGCGCTGTGACCGGTGCCGCCGAAGCGCGGCAGGATGGAACCGTCCCGGCGCACCTGCAGGCTGAGCTCACCGGTCTCGTGGTCGCCCAGCACGAGGATCAGAGTCTCCGGGTGCCTGGCCTGGTAGTCGAGCGCCACCCGCACCGTGGCGTCCAGCTCGCGCATGCCCGCCACCAGCCGGGGCAGGGAGTCGTTGCCGTGCGCCAGCTCGTCCGTGTCCTCGCTCTCCAGCAGCACGAAAAACCCGCGCGGGTTGCGGTCCAGGATGGCGAGCGCGACCCGCGCCATCTCGGGCAGCGTCGGCCGCAGCTCGACGGCCGGGAACGCAATCGAGTCGGCGAACAGGCCGAGCAGGCGATCGGTGTGGACCAGGTCGAGCGCGTCGAACTCGGCGCGCGTGGCGACCGTGGTATAACGGGCGCGCAGTTCTGCGACCAGGTCGCGGCCGTCGCGCCGCTGCCGGAAGAACCGGCTGCCGCCGCCCAGCAGCACCTCGATGTCCTGGGCGGCGTACTGCGCGGCAATGCCTTCGCGGTCGTAGCGCGTTGCGGCGTGCGCGCCGAGCGCTGCCGGCGTGGCATCCGTCACGTGCGATGTGGTCACCAGTCCGGTGGCCAGCCCGCGCGCTTCTGCCGCGTCCAGCAGGCTCTCGCGCGGAGTCGAGTCCGGGGCCATTCCCACCATGCCATACCCGGTACGAGTGCCGGTGGCGAACGCGGTGGCCGCGGCGCCGCTGTCCGTGGTCCGATTGCAGGCCCCGCAGCGGGTGTCCATCAGGCCGATACTCGGGAGGCTTTCCACGGCCAGGGGGCGCTCGGCCAGCATGCGCGTCGCGCTCCAGTGCCCCACGCCCGTGCCGTCCCCGACGATCATGATGATGCGGGTCGCGGGGCTGCGGAGGTCGATCGTGCCGCGGCCGGGTGCGCTGGCGGCGCCGGCCGCCAGGCCCAGGGACACGACAGCCGTACCGATGTGCTTCATGTCCCGTCCCGGGTTGAATCGCGCTGAACATATACGCTGGCGGACACGCTGGTCTTCAGCGGCTCGCTGACCGAGTGTAGGGATTTCCCGCAAATCCCAGGGGTGGACGTCCGACTGCGCGCGCCGGCAGTGCCACCTACCGTGCCTGCGCGGCCCAGCGACCGCGAGCAGGGGAACCCGGCCCCAGGCGGCGCGCGCGCTTGCGCGGCGCACCTGCTGTGAGCGCCCCCCGGCAGCAGTAAGCTGAGGACGCGAACGGCATTCTCGGGAACACCGCACACAAGCCGGAAACGAGGCTCGACATATGAGTGAAACGAAGCAACGGGCCTTCAGCGCCTTCGAAATGGCCCAGGCGCAGTTCGATCGCATCGCAGATCTGCTGGAACTGGACGCGGCCGCGCGCGACCTGCTGCGCAACCCCCAGCGCGAGTACGCGTTCGCGATCCCGGTCCGCATGGACGACGGGACCGTGCAGATCTTCCGCGGCTTCCGGGTACAGCACAACGACGCCCGCGGTCCCAGCAAGGGCGGGATCCGCTTCCACCCTCACGAGACGCTGGACACGGTTCGAGCCCTGGCCACCTGGATGACCTGGAAGTGCTCCGTCGTGGACATCCCGCTGGGCGGCGCCAAGGGCGGCGTCATCTGCGATCCGCACAACCTGAGCGCGCGCGAGCAGGAAGCCATCTGCCGCGGCTGGGTCCGGCAGATCGCGCGCGACGTGGGACCGCTGCGCGACGTGCCCGCGCCCGACGTCATGACCTCCCCGCAACACATGCTGTGGATGCTGGACGAGCTGGAGTCCATCAACGGCATGAAGCTGCCCGGGTTCATCACCGGCAAGCCGGTGGGCTTGGGCGGCTCGCTGGGCCGCAAGGAGGCCACCGGCAACGGCCTGGTGTACACGCACCGCGAGGCGCTCCAGGAGCTGGGGATTCGCGCCGCCGACACGCTCGCATCCGTGCAGGGCTTCGGCAACGTCGCGCAGTTCGCCATCGAGCTGTACACCCAGCTCGGCGGCACGGTGGTCTGCGTCTCGTCCTGGGACCAGAAGGACCAGGTGTCCTACGCCTTCCGCAAGCTGACGGGCGTGAGCGTGGACGAGCTGCGCGCGATCACCGACCGGTTCGGCGGCATCGACCGCGTCCGCGCGGCGGAGCTCGGCTACGAGGTGCTGCCGGGCGAGGCCTGGATCGAGCAGGAAGTGGACATCCTGATCCCGTGCGCGCTCGAGAACCAGGTGAACGCCGAGACCGTGCAGCGGATCTCGGCGCGGGTGCGGATCGTCGCCGAGGGCGCCAACGGCCCCACCACGCCGGAGGCGGACCAGGTGCTGAAGCAGCGGGGGATTTTCATGCTGCCCGATCTGCTCGCCAATGCCGGCGGCGTGACCTGCAGCTACTTCGAGCAGGTCCAGAGCAACATGAACTACTTCTGGGAGAAGGACGAGGTGCTCGGAAAGCTCGACCTGAAGATGACGGCCGCCTTCCACGCCGT
>VEPF01000175.1 GCA_012027055.1 Gemmatimonadota bacterium
GTTGGGTCTCGTCCCACACGTCTGGTGGTCGCCGGCCGCGATGGTCGCGAACGGCAGTCCACCCACGATGGGCACTGGGCGAGTCCGGGGGCCGCTGACGACGCCGTCACCAATGCGTCCATCCGTGTCAAGACCCCAGCACCACAGCGCCCCTCCCGTGGTGATGCCGCAGGTGTGCTGTTTGCCCACCGATATCGACGCGAACGCGTGGCCGCCCAACACCCCTACCGGGTTCGGCCAGGAAGACCCGGCCGCCGGGTTCCCGAGCTGGCCCTCGCCATTCGCGCCCCAGCAGTAGGCGGCGTTCGTGGTGGACACGCCGCACGTGTGCTGGTTGTTGGCCGCCACCGAATTGAATACCACGCTGCCCAGGACGCGCGTCGGCACGTACCGGTTGGTGGTGGTGCCATCACCGAGCTTGCCGTAGGTGTTCAGCCCCCAGCACCAGGTCTCGCCGCCGACCTCGGTGACACCGCAGGCGTAGTGATAGCCAGCCGCGATGGCCTTGAACACATGGCTGCCGCTCACGGCCACGGGCTGGTTCTGGTTGGGGCCGGTGCTGCCGATGCCGAGGCTGCCATCGCTGTTCGAGCCCCAGCAATAGGCTGCGCCCGCGGTGGTCAGGGCACAGGTCATGTCGAGGCCGGGACTGATCGCCTTGAACGCCAGGCCGCCCGCCACCGGCACCGCCGTGAACTGGTCCGCGAACGCCCCGTTGCCCAGCTGCCCGAACCCGCCTCCGCCCCAGCAATACGCCGCGCCGGCGGCGGTGAGGCCGCAGGCGTGGTCGCCGCCGGTGGCGACCGTGGTGAGCGTCGGGATTCCGACCACCGGCGTCGGGAACGGCGGGAAGGCGCGCGCGCCGTTGCCCAGCTGGCCGTACGCGTTGTAGCCCCAGCAGTACGCGGCGCCCGCGGCAGTCACGGCGCAACTGTGCCCCGAGCTGGCAGCTGCGATGGCTGAAACCGCCGGGATGCCGGTGACGCGGGTGGGCACCAGCCTCTGGGTCATGGTACCATCGCCCAGTTGTCCGCCGTTGTTCGCTCCCCAGCAGTAGGCCTCACCGGTAGTGCTCAC
This sequence comes from Gemmatimonadota bacterium, assembly GCA_012027055.1. Lineage (GTDB taxonomy): Bacteria > Gemmatimonadota > Gemmatimonadetes > Longimicrobiales > RSA9 > VEPF01. The sequence continues at coordinate 1,078 of VEPF01000175.1, forward strand.
GCCGCAGGCGACGTTGGTGCGCGCGGAGATCCGGGACCAGGTGACGTTCCCGCTCACGGCCGTAGGTACCAGGGCCGAACCGGTCCCGCCATTGCCGAGCTGACCCGCCGTGTTCCCACCCCAGCAGTAGCCGGTCCCGCCGACCGCCACCGCGCAGGTGGCATACGACCCGGCCGTGATGGCCGTGTACGTGCGCCCGCCGCTCACCGCCACCGGGGTCGGGCGCGACTGCAGCGTGCCGTCCCCGATGTTCCCGGTGTTCATGCCCCAGCACCAGGCCTGGCCCGCGGTGTTGAGGCTGCAGGTGTGCGATAAGCCGGCCGCAATGGCCGCCATCGGCCCGGCACCCGCGGAAGCTCCCGATACGTACACGGCGGTCGGGGTCAGCCGCTCCGTGTTCGTCCCGTCACCGAGCTGGGTGCTGCCGTTGTCGCCCCAGCAGTAGCCGACCCCTGCAGGGGTGATGGCGCAGCTGTGGGTCCAGCCGGCGGAGATCGCTGCAAAGGTCCGCCCGCCGGCCACCGCCACGGGCGCGTTTGAATCGGTCTTGTTGCCGTTCCCGAGCTGGCCGCCGCCGTTGGCTCCCCAGCACCAGGCTGCGCCGGAGAGATCCAGCGCGCACGCGTGCCGCCTGCCGACGGTGATCGCCTTGTAGGTGCGCCCGCCGGCCACCAGCGCCGGCGTGGCGGAGCTCGCGTTGTTGCCGGTCCCGAGCTGGCCGTAGACGTTCGCGCCCCAGCAGTACGCGGCGCCGTCGCCGGTGAGGCCGCAGGAGAACTCCCAGCCCACATCGACGGTCAGGGGCGCAATCGGGGCGGTGATGGGGAACGCCACCGCAGTGGAGGTGCCGCCGCCGGGCGACGGGTTGAAGACCGTCACCTGGGCAGTGCCGGCCGCGGCCACGTCGGCGGCCGTGATGTTCGCGGTGAGCTGCGTCGCGCTGCTGGACCACGCGTCCAGGGCATACGGCGCCACCACCTGGGTGGGCCGGTCCTGGCCGTTCCAGCGCACCACGGAACCGGCCACGAAGCCGGTGCCCGTAACGGTCAGCGTGAACGCGGGCCGCCCGGCGCGCATCGTGGCCGGGCCGAGACTCGTGATGGCCGGCGCCGGGTTGCCGATCGTGAAGCTCTGCGTGCCGGAAGAGCCACCGCCCGGCGCGGGGTTGAAGACCAGCACCGTCGCACTCCCGGCATTCGCGATGTCGGCCGCGCTGATGGCGGCCCGCAGCTCGGTCGCGCTCGTGAACGTCGTCGCCCGATCGACACCGTTCCAGCGCACCACCGAAGCGGCCACGAAACCGGTGCCCGTCACCTTGAGGCTGAACGCCGCACCGCCCGCGATGGCGCCCGTGGGATCGAGCGCCGCGAGAGTAGGCGACGGATTGTTGATGGCCATCGGCAGTGCGGTGGACGCACCACCGCCCGGCGCGGGATTGAACACCGTGACCTGCGCCGTGCCCGTGACCGCGATGTCGGCAGCGGTGATGATGGCGCGCAGCTCCGTGGCGCTCACGAACGTGGTGGTGCGGTCCTGGCCGTTCCAGCGCACCAACGACCCGTTGCTGAACCCCGTGCCCGTGACCGTGAGGTTGAAGGTCACCCCGCCCACGGTCGCGGTCGCGGGATTCAGCGCGGCAACAGTGGGCACGGGGTTGTTGATGGTGAAGGTCTTCGCTGCCGAGGCGCCGCCGCCCGGCGTGGGATTGAAGACCGTGACGCTCGCCGTGCCGCCGGCCATCAGGTCGGTATTGGCG
>VEPF01000170.1 GCA_012027055.1 Gemmatimonadota bacterium
GCACCTGCGACGGCGGCCCCGACGAGGTGACGGAGTCGCCCCGGCTCAGGGTCCACGTCGCGACCATCGCGGCGGTCCGCGGCCCGAGCACGTCCACGTCGAGCAGACGGAAGGTCAGGGAGTCGCGGGTCGCCCCGGGCCCGAACCGCGCCGCGTAGCGCGAGCGGATCTCCGACGCCCCCCGCACCAGTCCCCGGCTCGTGACGAAGGTCGCGTCGTCGGTGTAGTCGGAGATGAAGCCGTCCAGATCGCCGCCGTTCCACGCCGCCGCTCCGTGCTCCAGCATCGCCCCCACTTCGCGCCAGACCGCCGGCTTCTCGGGACCGGCGCCCGCGACGTGCGGCAGCGCCTGGGCGGCGGCGCGAGAAGGCGCTGCCGCGGCCGCGACCACGGCGGCGACGGCGAGACAGGGCAGGGCAGCGCTGGTCCAGCGGCTCATGGACGACTCCTCAGGCGGCGGAATGTTCGGAAACCTATGCGCCGCAGGAGGTTCCGCCAGGCCGAACACCTATCGCGAGGCGGGAACGCCACTGCCGCAACACCATGGCGACATGAATGGAAGCCGGGAGCAGGGAGCCGGAAGCCGGGAGCTATCGCTCTTCCGCTCCCAGGCTGCTCCCGGCTCCCGGCTTCAGGCTATCTGCTTCTGCCTATTGGCTTTACACACTCTCCTTGACACATCGCTTTCGTTTTGATATCATTTCGCCATCACCAAGGAGGTGACCGTGGTTCGCGAAGTGGAACGGAGGCGCACCAGCGGGCTGTTCATGTTGCTGGTCCTGTTCCTCCTGTCGGTCGTGGTGGTCTACGGGTTCGTCAGCTCCCTGCCGCCCGAGGGCCAGGCGCCCGCGAGCGTGCCGGTCCTGCTCGCGTGGGTGCTCGGGATGATCCTCGTCATCATCGGGTGGGTGGGGCTGTTCATCGTGAACCCGAACGAGGCGAAGGTGCTGCAGCTCTTCGGCAAGTACGCCGGGACGGTGAAGCAGCAGGGGCTCTGGTGGGCGAACCCCTTCTACAGCAAGCGGAAGATCTCGCTGCGGGTGCGGAACTTCGAGACGCCGAAGATGAAGGTGAACGACCTGCGCTCGAACCCGATCGAGATCGCGGCGATCGTCGTCTGGCAGGTGGTGGAGACGGCGGAGGCGATGTTCGAGGTTGACAACTACGACAATTACGTGCACGTCCAGAGCGAGTCGGCGCTGCGGAGCCTGGCGACCCACTATCCGTACGACGCGCACGCGGAGGGGGAGAAGGCCCTCTCGGTGCACACCGACGCGATCGTGGACGAGCTCCGGGCCGAGATCCAGGCGCGGCTGGAGAAGGCGGGGGTGAAGGTGCTGGAGGCGCGGATCAGCCACCTCGCCTACGCGCCGGAGATCGCGGGCGTGATGTTGCGGCGCCAGCAGGCGAACGCCATCATCGCGGCGCGCCAGCGGATCGTGGAGGGCGCCGTGGGGATGGTGGACATGGCGCTCGACATGCTCAGCAAGAAGAACATCGTGAAGCTCGACGAGGAGCGGAAGGCCGCGATGGTCTCGAACCTCCTGGTCGTGCTCTGCGCCGAGCAGCAGACGCAGCCGGTGGTCAACGCCGGGACGCTGTACTAGCAGGGGCGGCGTGGCGGAGCGTCGGCCGTTCCTGCTCCGGATGGACCCGGAGGTGTACGCGGCGCTGCAGCGCTGGGCCGCGGACGACCTGCGCAGCCTGAACGCGCAGATCGAGTTCGTCCTGCGGCGCGCGCTGCGCGAGGCGGGGCGCCTCCGGGGGAACGACCCGGTCGCGCCGGGTGAGGTCTCCGCCGGGTCCGGCGGGGCGCCCGGCGCGGCCGGCCCGCCGGGGTCCGCCGCGTCGGCGGTCCCGCCGGCGCCGGACTCCCTCGAGGGTGAAGGAGGAGGGTGACATGGTGTCGCACGCGGTGATCGAGCGCGACCTGCGCTTCGCGGCGCGGGTCCTCGTGGTGCTCGCGGCCCTCTGGACGACGTGCGCGGTGGCGCTCCCCGGCCAGCAGCCGGTGCCCGACGCGGGGCTGCTCCGCTGGTACCAGGGCCCGAGGGAGCTCGGGCGTGAGACCTTCCGTCGCACGGCCACGACGTTCGAGACCGAGACGCAGGTCCCGATGCTGAACGTGCGGCTCCGCTATCGATCCGAGTTCGACGCGGCGGGGCGGCTCGTCGCCTACGAGGGGCGGGCGTACGCCCTCCGCACCGACTCGCTGATCCGCACCTACACCCTCGCCGTGGCGGGCGACACCCTGCGGATCCGCCAGGTCGGCGGGCAGCCCACGGACACGAGCTGGGTCAAGGTCGCACGCGCGGAGGCGATCGTGCCCGCGCAGTCGCTCGCGGCGATGCTCGAGCTGGCGGAGCGCGCGGGCGGGCAGGACCGGCGCTTCGTCACCTGGTCCCCGGAGTCGAACGACACGCTGGGGTTCGCGGTGGCGGCGCACGGCGACTCGGTCGCGGTGCGGCTGGGGCCGTTAGCGCTGTCGGCGTATCGCGGGGCGACGGGACGCATCGACAGCCTCGACATCCCCATGCAGCGGCTGCGCGCCGTGCGCTGGGCCGGGGGCGACTCGATCCCCGCGCTCGAAGGCGCCACGCGGCCGACGCCCGACTACACCGCCCCGGCGGGCGCGCCCTACACCGCCGAGGAGGTGCGCATCCCCGTCCTCGGCACGACGGGGGACACCTTCTCTCTGGCCTGCACGCTGACGATGCCGCGCGGCCGCCGCGCGCCGTACCCGGCGATCATCACCGTCACCGGCTCGGGACTGCAGGACCGCGACGAGGATGCCTGTACTCATCGGCACTGCCCCAGCCCTTTGCCT
>VEPF01000296.1 GCA_012027055.1 Gemmatimonadota bacterium
ACCCGGGCGGCTTCACCCTCGCCGCCTCGCCGCCCGCGGCGTCGCTCAAGCCGGGAGAGCGCACCACTGCCACCGTCACGGTCACGCGCACCGGCAAGTTCACGGGCGCAGTCTCGCTCCGGGTCGATGGCGCACCTGCGGGTGTGACGCCGACGCTCTCGCCGGCCTCGCTCCCGGCGGGCTCGACCTCCGCCGGCCTCGGCATTGCCACCGCGGGCACGACGGCTGCGGGGACTTACATCCTGACCATCGTCGGCTCCGCCAGCGGCCAGGCGGACCGGACCGCGCCCTTCACGCTCACGGTGACGGGCCCCGGCCGCTTCGCGCTGGCGCTGAATCCCACGGCGCTATCCGTGCAGCAGATCAAGTCGGGCAACGTAGCCGTGACCATTGCCCGGACCGCACCCTTCGCCGATGCGGTCGCACTCACCATCGAGGGCGCACCCGCGGGCGTGACCGGCGCGTTCGCGCCGGCCACGGTTCCGGCCGGCACCACCGCCGCCACGCTCACCCTGACCGTGGCGGCGGGCGCGGCGCCCGGCACGTACCCGCTGACGGTGCGCGGGACTGGTACGGGGGTGGCGGCGCAGACGGCCACGGTCACCCTCACCGTGACCGCGGACCCCGGCAGCTTCACGCTCGCCCTGAACCCGACCGCCGACTCCATCAAGCAGGGGCGGCGCGACTCCGTGACGGTTACCATCGCGCGGGTGGCGCCCTTCACCGGCGCGGTGGCGCTCGCGGTAACCGGCGCGCCAGCGGGCGTTACCGCCAGCTTCAATCCGGCTGCGATCGCGGCCGGCGCCACGACCAGCAGGCTTGCGCTGGACGTCGGTGCGGGTGCCGCTCCGGGCACTTACCAGTTGAGCGTGCAGGGAACCGCGACCGGGCTGACCACGCAGTCGGCCACGCTCGCGCTCACCGTCGTGCCGGATCCCGGCAGCTTCACGATCGCGCTGCAGCCCGCCGTCGATTCCATCCAGGTGGGCCGGCGCGATTCGGTGACCGTCACCATCGCCCGGGTCGCGCCGTTCACGGGCGCGGTGGCGCTCGCGGTGACCGGCGCGCCGGCGGGCGTCACCGCCAGCTTCGCCCCGGCGTCGGTCCCCGCGGGCAGTATCACCGGCAAGCTCGTGCTGGGCGTCGGCACGGCCGCTGCGCCGGGTACCTATCAGCTGACCGTGCAGGGAACCGCCGCCGGCCTGCCCGTGCAGTCGGCGACGCTCGCGCTCACCATCAAGCCCTGCTGCACCATCGCGCTCAGCACCGGCACCCTCTCCGTCCCGCAGGGCCAGTCCGGCAACGTGACCGTGACCCTGACGCGCGTGGCGCCGTTCACCGGGGCCGTGGCGCTCACCCTGAACAACATCCCGGCCTGGGGGAACTGGCATTTCGCCCCGTCCACCATTCCGGCCGGAAGCACTACCAGCACGTTGACCGTGGGCGCGGGCGCCACCACCGTCCCTGGCACCTACACGCTCACCGTCCGCGGCACCGCGGCCGGGTGTCCCGATGCCACCGCGACGCTCACCTTCACGGTCACCTCCGTGGGTGGCATCACCGTCAATACTACGCCGGTCTCGGTACGGCAGGGCCAGAACGGGACCACCCCGATCACGATCGGGCGGGTCGCGCCCTTCGGGGGCGCCGTGTCTCTCACCGCCGAGAACCTGCCCGCGGGCGTGACCGCGGCCTTCAACCCGGCCCTGGTCGAGCTCGGCGCGACTACCTCGCAGCTGACCTTCAGCGCGCTGGCGACCGTGCCGGTCGGGAGCTACCAGGTCACGATCCGCGCGGCCGGGACCGGCCTCCCGGCCGGCACCGCCACGCAGACACTCAACGTCACCGCCCCGCCCGCGCCCAACATCACGTTCCGGTTCTGCGACCCGGCGAACCAGCCGGTATGGATGGGCTACCAGAGCGGCACGGATCAGTGGACGCAGGTGGCAGGCAGCGACGGTAGCTTCCCGATCCCCATTCCGGACAGCAAGGGCGGCATCGCATTCGTCACCCCGTGGGGAGGCGGGGGTGGCTATAGCATCATCATGTTCCTGGGCACGCGCGAGGAACTGATCGAAGCCGGCGCCGCGAGCTGTTCCGTTTCCGAGCCCTCCAAGCGCCTGACGGGCAGCGTTGCCGGGCTGGCGTCGAATGACGAGGTGGTCATCGCGGTCGGGAACGGTTGGGGCGAGGTGGTGACGGGGGCGCCCCCGAATTACGCCATTCCCAACGCGAGTCTGGGCACGCGGGACCTGTTCGCAGCCCGGGTCAGGTACACCACCCCGGAACCGCTCCCGTCCATCATCATCAGGCGCGACACGAATTATCCCGCCGGCGGGGTGATTCCGCTGCTCGCCTTCGGGTCCGCGGCGCCCTTCGCTCCCACGCCACAGCCGGTCACGACCGCGAATCTCGGCAACGATCAGCTGTACCTGGAGGAGAGCTACATCACCGCCAACGGCACGATCGGCTACGTTCCGCTCCGGATGATCCCGGCGAGCGGCACCTACATGGTGATACCGCCGGCCCAGGCCAGAGCGGGCGAGGTCTACGGCCTGCGCCTGGACGCGCGCGCGACCTACGCCTCACCCTCGAGGCGCGTGGTGCACGGCACCTTCAGCGCCGCCACGGCGCAGTCGTTCACCCTGGGGCCGGCCATGGCTGTCCCGACCACGTTCACGCTCCAGGCCGCCCCGTTCTACCAGGTGCGGGTGAAGGTCACGCTCCCGGCTGAATACGACAAGGCGGTGCAGGGAGAGTACGACCAGGAAACGAGAGAGGGGATGTTCTACATCACCACCGGCTACCTGGGCGGGCGCACGGTGGACATCTCGACGCCCGACCTGACCCGCGTGCCGGGCTGGCAGCCGCTCTGGGGACCGATCCAGGGTGCCCAGACGCTGCGCACATTGACGGGCTACGGCTGGACCGGCTCGAGCAGCACTCTGTACCCGGGCAACCTGACCGATGGAGAAATCACCCAGCCCGGCGTGGTCATGCGCAAGGCTTCTCTCCGTGACCAGGTGGTGGCACCCAGCCAGGGGCAGACGCGCTGACCGACCTGGCCCCTGCGCGCCGGCAGTGAGCTGGCGCGCGGGGGCCCGTGTTCTGCCCGCCCATTGCCCGTGACCGCTGCGGCGGCATATCCTCGAACTGACCGCCCAGGCGGTCCGGGATATGCAATCCGTCAGTACGCGATACCTGGTGCATCCCGCGGACAGGAAGCTGGAGCCATGACGACGTCTGCACTGGTCCGACGCAGCTGCCTTCCCACCCTCTTCGCCGTCCTCGCGCTCGCGGCCTGCGCCACGAATCCCGCGACCGGGCGGCGCCAGCTCTCGCTGGTGAGCGAGGCGCAGGAAATCCAGATCGGGCAGGAATCCGACCCGGCCATCACCGCCCAGATGGGCGGGGCTTACCCGGACTCCGCCGTGCAACGGTACGTGCGCGGTATCGGGCTGCGGCTGGCGGCATCCTCGGAGCGACCGAGCCTGCCCTGGTCCGTCAAGCTGCTGGACGATGACCTGGTCAACGCATTCGCACTGCCCGGTGGGTACGTCTACATCACGCGCGGCATCCTGGGCCACATGAACTCGGAGGCCGAACTGGCGGCCGTGCTGGGCCACGAGATCGGGCATGTCACCGCCCGGCACTCGGCGGCCCAGATGACCCGGGCGCAACTCGGGCAGCTCGGGCTGGGCATTGGCATGATCGTTTCCGAGACCGTGCGCAAGTACGGCCAGGCGGTCTCGACGGGCATGCAGCTCCTGTTCCTGAAGTACGGCCGCGATGATGAGCGGGAGGCGGATCAGCTCGGGTTCCGCTACATGACGAACCTGCGCTACCAGCCGCGCGGCATGACCGATGTCATGCGCATGCTGAATTCGACGTCGGCGGCGGATCAAGCCGGCATGCCCGCCTGGCGCTCGACCCACCCTGATCCCGGCGACCGCGTGGCGGCCAACGAGCAGCGCATCGCGCAGGCCAACGCGGATTTCTCCGGCTATGCCCTCAACCGCGACGCTTTCCTGCAGCACCTCGACGGCATGGTCTACGGCGCAGACCCGCGCGCCGGTTACTTCATCGGCACGCGCTTCCTCCAGCCGACGCTGCGCTTCGAGCTCACCTTCCCCGCCGGCTGGGTTACGCAGAACGGCGCCCAGGCCGTGCAGGCCGTGAGCCCCGGGAAGGACGCCGCCCTGCAGCTGAGCTTCGCGCAGGCCGCGTCCGCGGCCGAGGCGCTGAGCAAGTTCGCTGCCGCCCAGGGCGTCACGGTCAGCGGGTCCTCCGCCCAGGCCTTGAACGGTCTGCCCGCGCGCCGCGCGGAGTTCGACATGCAGACCGAGAGCGGCGTGCTCCACGGCCTGATGCTCTTCGTCGAGTACGGCGGCAGCGTGTACCAGGTCGTCGGCTATGCGCCGACCGCGAGCTGGTCCACCCACGCCGCCACGCTCGGCCCGGCGCTCGCCAGCTTCCGTGGTCTCGCGGATGCACGCTACCTGGACGTTGCCCCCAACCGCATCCAGATCGTGCGCTTGCCCGCGGCGATGAACTTCGGCACCTTCCTGCAGCGCTATCCGTCCTCCCTGCCCGCGGACGAGATCCGGCTGATCAACCAGGTGGCTGCCAGCGAGCAGCTGCCTGCCGGCCGGCTGCTGAAGCGGGTCACGGGCGGCCGCGTGCCGACTCAGTGATCCGTTTCTCGCCGATCTTACTCATGCCGGAGACCAACGTGACGAACAGGATGTGGCTGGCGGCGGCAGCGCTGGCGCTCGCCGCGACGGCGTGCGGCGGCGATGGCGCAGAGAAGGCGCAGCCCGCGGAAGAGCAGGCGCCTGCGCTGCCCCGGGACGCGGTCACGATCGAGACCTACGCGGACAGCCTGAACGTGGATCTCGCGAAGATGCAGCGCACCGAGACCGGGCTGTACGTGCTGGACATCAAGGAGGGCGAGGGCGCGCCGGTCCAGGCGGGTCAGACGGTGACCATGGAGTACACCGGCTGGCTGCCGAACGGACGTCGCTTCGATACCAGCGAGGGCAAGCAGCCGTACGTCTTCACGGTCGGCCGCGGCGAGGCCATCAAGGGCTGGGACCAGGGCGTGCTCGGCATGAAGGCCGGCGGCCAGCGCCGCCTCATTGTCCCGCCGCGCCTGGCCTATGGAGACGAGGGCTTCGGGGGCTACATCCCGCCATCGGCGGTGCTGGTCTTCGATCTGGTGCTGGTATCCGCGAAGTGAACCCGGGTACGGCCGGGACCGCGACGACGGCGGAAGCGAGCGGGGCAGCCAGGTCCGAGCTGCGCGCGGATGTGCTGCGCGGCCTGGCCGCCCCCGTCCGGATGCTTCCGCCCAAGTACTTCTACGACGAGCGGGGCGCCGGGCTCTTCGAGCGGATCTGCGAGCTTCCGGAGTACTACCTGACGCGCGTCGAGACCGGCATCCTCGCCGAGCGCGCCGGGGAGATTGCCGCGGCCATCGGGCCGAACGCGTGCGTCATCGAGTTCGGCAGTGGCAGCGGCCGGAAGACCCGCATCCTGCTCGGCCAGCTCGACCGGCCGGCCGCATACGTGCCGATCGACATCTCGGGCGCGCAGCTGGCGCAGTTCGCGCGTGAGTTGCGCACTGAATTCCCTGCCCTCCCCGTGCTGCCGGTCGCGGCCGACTACACAGTCGCTCCCATCCTGCCGGCAGGTATGCCGGCTCCACGGCGGACCGTGGCCTTCTTCCCCGGCTCGAGCATCGGCAACCTCGATGCCGCGGCTGCGGAGCAGTTCCTGCGCCGAGTACGTGACCTGTGCGGCGAGAGCGGGGCGCTGCTGGTGGGCGCAGACCTGCACAAGGACCCCGCGACCCTGGAGCTGGCATACAACGACCCGCAGGGCGTCACCGCGGCGTTCAACCTGAACCTGCTCGCACGCATCAACCGGGAGTGCGGCGCGGATTTTCCGCTCGACGCTTTCGCGCACCGCGCGGTCTATGACCGGCGGCGGCAGCGCATCGAGATGCGGCTGGTATGCGGGCGCGGCTGCGAGGTGCACGTGCCGCTGGATGGCGCGGCCAGCCCGCATGCCACGTTCGCATTCGGTGCCGGGGACTACCTGATCACCGAGCACTCGCACAAGTACACGCGCGAGAGCTTCGCCGCGCTGGCCGCGCGGTCCGGCTGGTCCGTCCGGGCGTGCTGGACGGACGCGGAAGCGTGGTTCAGCGTCTGGCTGCTGGGCTAGCATGATGGCGGGAACGGTCCCGGCGGAATCGATCGAGAACCGGGTGCGGCGCATCGTCGCGGAGTTCTCCGCCCTGGGCGATCCCATCGACCGCTATCGTCGCCTCGCCGAGCTGGGCGAACGCATGCCGCAGCTGGAAGCGGCGCTCCGGACCGAGGAGAACCGCCTGCCGGGCTGCCAGTACGCGCTGTGGATCGCCTGTGCCTACGATCCCGGCGCCGGCGTGCTCCGGTTCTGCGCCTACAGCGATGCGCGCATCACCCGGGGACTGGCCGCGCTCATCATCGCCGTGCTGGACGGCCAGCCGCCGCGGGCCGTGGCAGACGCCCGGTTCGACTTCCTCGACACCATCGGCCTGCGCGCCCAGCTGAGCTCGCAGCGCGCGGATGGGCTGGCCGCCATGATCGCAGAGGTGCGGCGGCGGGCACGGATTCACCTGGATGGACACGCGGAGCCGGCATGATCGCAGCGATCTCGACCCGGGAACTGTCGGACCGGAGCACGGGGCACCAGGCCATCGTGGACGTGCGCCCGGTCGCGGCCTACAACGGCTGGCGTCTGCAGGGTGAGGCCCGCGGCGGCCACGTGCCCGGCGCACGGAGCCTGCCCGCCGAGTGGACCAGGTACCTGGACTGGACCGAGATCGTGGAGGGCAAGGGGCTCGACCCGGAGCAGCCCATCGCGCTCTACGGTTACGGCGCCGAAGCGGCGCGCGCCGTGGCCGGACAGCTGGAGCGTCTCGGCTTCCGCGACATCGGCGTGTATGACGCCTTCGCCGATCAGTGGTCCGCCGATCCCGACCGACCGCTGCGGCGCCTGGAGCGCTTCCGGCACCTGGTGCATCCCGGGTGGCTGCACGGCGCACTGCAGGGCGCGCGCGTGGAGCAGCCGCCGCGCGGCAACGTGGTCCTGTGCCACGCGCACTTCGACAATCCCGCTGACTACCACCGCGGGCACATCCCCGGCGCGGTCGCACTCGACACCAACTCGCTGGAATCGCCGGCCACGTGGAACCGCCGGGAGCCGGACGAGCTGCGCGCGGCGCTGCGCCAGCTCGGGATCTGCCGCGACAGCACGGTCGTGGTGTACGGCCGCTGCTCGCACCCATCGTACGATCAGCCGCATCCCGGGCAGCAGGCGGGCCACCTGGGCGCCATGCGCTGCGCGCTCATCATGCTGTACGCAGGCGTCGAGGACGTGCGTGTCCTGAACGGTGGCATCCACAGCTGGGAGGCCGAAGGGCACAAGCTTTCAGCGGAGACGACGTCGCCGTCCCCGGCCGCCGATTTCGGGATCGAGATCCCGGCGCACCCGGAGTACATCGTCGACCTGCCCGAGGCCCGGCAGATCATCGCGTCGCCTGGGGCGGAGCTGGTGGCCATCACCAGTTGGCGGGAGTACATCGGGGAGTTCAGCGGCTACCACTACATCGCGAAGCAGGGCCGGATCGCGGGCTCCGTGTTCGGCAACTGCGGCAGCGACGCGTACCACATGGAGAACTACCGCAACCTGGACCACACCACCCGCGAGTTCGGCGAGATCGAGCGCAACTGGGTTGCGGCAGGGATCGTCCCGGAGAAGCGCGTCGCGTTCTACTGCGGCACCGGCTGGCGCGCCAGCGAGGCGTTCATGAACGCCTGGCTCATGGGCTGGCCGCGCGTCTCGATCTTCGACGGCGGCTGGTACGAGTGGAGCGCCGATCCGGCCAATCCCATCGCGACCGGCGCTCCCTGAGGGCGGCTACTGCACGGGATGCAGCCTCCGGGGTCGTCTGCCCCGGAGGCTCGCTGAAAGACCGCACGGCGCCGGTCTACCTGATCGGCTTGCCTTCCACGTCCAGCATGACGATGGGCCCGATGGCCGTCGCGCGCAGCGGTTCCTCGATGGTCTTCCGATCGCCCACGATGACGATGGCCAGGTGGCCACCGTCGATGTAGCGCTGGGCGGCCCGCTGGACGTCCGCGGCCGTCACCACCCGCACGTGCTGCGCGAAGGTCTGGTAGTAGTCGGCGGGCAGCGCCTCGAGCTGCAGGCTGGTGAGCGCGTCGGCCACACCGCCCACGGATCCGAACCTCTCGGGCAGACCCTGGACCAGGTTGTCCTGCGCCGTTCTGAGCTCTTCTTCCGTCACCGGGATGGCGCCCCCGATGCCGCGCAGGTGCTTCACGAACTCGATGAGCGCGCTGGCGGTCTTGGTGGTGATGATGTCGCCGCCGGCCCGGAACGGTCCAGGCCCCTTCCCGAACGCGAAGCTCGAGCTGACCCCGTAGCTGTACCCCTTCTGCTCGCGGATGTCGGCGTTGAGGCGCGACTGGAACTGCCCGCCCAGGATCGTGTTCAGCACCTGCAGCGCGAAGTAGTCGGGCGTGTCGCGGGGCGGTCCCGCCAGCCCGATGGCGAAGCTCGACTGCGCCGCGCCCGGCTTGTCGACCAGGTAGATGGTGGTCGGCGCGGCGGCGGGCACCGCGGGATAGGCGAAGCTGGGCGCCGGACCGGTGGCAGTCCACGGCGCGAGCACGCGCTCGATCAGGGCCCGGACCGCGGCCGGGTTCACGTCGCCCACCACCGTGATGATGGCGTGGGCGGGCGTGAAGAACGCCTTGTGGAAGGCGACCACGTCCTCGCGCGTGATGGCCTTGATGGTCGCCTCCGTGGGCACACGCCCGTACGGGTGCGCCTCCGAGTACACCACCCCGGGGAACACGCGCTGGGCCACGGCGCTCGTGCGGTCGCGCGCCTGTGCCAGCTGCACGAGCGTGCGCGCCCGCAGCCGCTCCAGCGCTTCCGCGGGGAACGTCGGATTGACCAGCATGTCCTCAAGGATCGCCAGCGTCGGCTCCAGCCTGTCGGTAAGCGCCAGGAAGCCCATGTAGGCGCTCTCGCCGCCGACCGACGTGTTGATGCTCGTGCCGAGCGCGAGCAGGTCGTTGGCCAGCTGATCGCCCGTGCGGTGGGTCGTGCCCTCCGTCAGCATGCTGCCGAGCATGCCGGCCAGACCCCAGCGGTCGGCGGCCACGTACTGGTTCCCGCCCCCGACCCAGGTGATGCTGAACGATACCAGCGGCAGCGTGTGACGCTCGGAAACGATCAGCTTCGCCCCGTTGGAGAGGGTCGTGGTGGTCCAGGTCGGCACGCGCAGCTCCGGCAGCTTGCCTGCCGGCGGCACCACGCTCCGGTCGAAGGCCGATTTTACCGGCTGCTGCGCCGCCAGCGGCCCCGCCACTGCCAGGGCGGCCAGCAGCAGCAGCCGGGAGCCGCGCTGCGGCAGCGCCGAACGAATCCGGTTGCTCATTGCACCCCTCCCACGCCGACGGGGACGCTGCTGTCAGGCTTGGCCGCGTCGGCTTTCCTGCCTTGCGGCACCACGCTCAGCACCACGCGGCCGCCGGTCAGGTATCGGTTGGCGACCCGCTTGATGTCGGCCTCGGCCACGGCCTGTGTGCGCTCGTAGTCGATCCGGTAATGGCCGGCGTCGTTGTGGAAGACCTGCCCGTAAGCCAGCTGGAAGGCCTTCCCCAGGTTCGATTCCAGGCCCTGCACGAACTGGAGCTGCTGCCCCGCCCTCGCCCGCTGCAACTCATCCGCCGTGGGCCCATCCCGCTTGAGGCGGGCGATGATCGAGTCGGTGGCGGCCTCGAGCTCCGTCAGCGTGTGCCCTGGCCTGGGCGTGAGCACCACGTCGAAATCCCCCACGTCCTCGTTCGCGTCGAGGTACGCGCTCACGGAGGCCGCGGACTGCTCGTCGTACACCAGCGCCTTGGTCAGCCGGGCCGTCCGCGGGCCGGCCAGGATCGTTCCCAGCAGGTCCAGCGCGTAATAGTCCGCGTGCTTCATGCCCACCGCCGGCCAGTCCAGGTAGAGCCGCGGCACCGTCACCCGGTCCTCCAGTACCAGCCGCGTCTCGGCCGAGAGCGTGACCGGCGCGGGGTTGGGCCGCACGATGGGCCGGCCCTGCGGGATCTCCGAGAAGTACTTCGAGACCCAGGTCCGCGCCTGCGCCGGGTCGAAGTCGCCCGCGATGGTGAGTACGGCGTTGTTCGGCGCATAATTGAGGCGGAAGAAGTTCTTGACGTCCTCCACCGACGCCGCGGACAGGTCCGCCATGCTGCCAATGACCGGCCACGAGTAGGGGTGGCCCTTGGGGTACACGGTCCTGGCCAGGATCTCGCCCACGCGGCCGTAGGGCTGGTTGTCCACCGACTGCCGCCGCTCGTTCTTCACGATGTCGCGCTGCGCGTTGTACTTCGCGGTGTCCAGCGCGTCCAGCAGCCAGCCCATCCGGTCCGACTCGAGCCAGAGCTGGGCTTCCAGGTAGTTCGACGGCACCGTCTCGAAGTACGTGGTGACGTCGTTGCTGGTCGAGCCGTTGTTCCCGCCGCCCACGCCCTCCGTGAGCCGGTCGTGCAGCCCGTAGGGGACGTGGCCGGAGCCCGTGAACATCACGTGCTCGAACAGGTGCGCGAACCCGGTCCGTCCCACCTGCTCGTTCTTCGAGCCGACGTGGTACATGATGTCCACGGCCACGGTCGGCGTGGCGTGGTCCTCCGCCAGGATCACCTGCAGCCCGTTCGCCAGCTGGTAGTGCTGGAACGGGATGTTGATCGTGCCGGTCGCGGCCGGCATCGCCCCGGCCTGCGCTGCCGCCGGATGGGCGCCGCACCGCGCCGCCCCCGCCGTGCTCGCGGCCAACAGAACTGCCAGCGCCAGCCTGGCCGGACTTCGGCTGTTTTGGTTCACCGGTTCCTCTCCTTCTGTCGGGCCCGGCGTCGGCCGGGCATCCGGCAATTATGCCCGTGGTTCCCATCAGGGAGCAAGGTGATGCTGCGGCGGCGCCCCATTTTGACGTGGGCGGGCCAGGGAGGCATTCGAGCACGCCTGGCTCGTGGGCTGGCCGCCCGTCTCGATCCAGGACGGCGGCTGGTAGGGGTGGAGCGCGGACCTGCCTGATCCGATCGCAGGCGGCGCGCCCTGAGCGGTCCTGCTTGCGGGCGTTGCCCCGGTCCTTTCCGAGGCGTGTCAGCGCCTCTTCGATGCGCGCCCGCCGGGACCCGTGGCCGCCAGCGCCAGGGCGCCGGCGGCCACGGGCGCGACCGTCCGGATCACAACTGCTTCTGCAACGCGCTCATCAAGGCGGCGCACCGCGCCTTGAACACCGCGACTTCGGCGGCTGAATAGACGTAGAACATGCCGTTCGTGTCGCCCGGGACCTTCAACGCGCCGTCCGCGCCGGCGAGTACGCCGCTCTTGCAGATCGGCGTGACTCGCTCCTTCAGGATGTTGTACTGCGATTCCGTATAGCCGCACACCGCCATGCCTTTGGCCTTGGCGGCCTGCACGGCATCCCGCCGCTTCAGTTCCGCCGAACTCGGTTTCGGACCGCAGGTCTTTTCAGTCAACGCCGCCATCTTCTCCGAGGCGGTCTTCATCACCTGCATCGCTTCCTGCCCCTTCTCGGTGGCGGCAACCATCTCGGCACCGATCGCCCGCGCTGCCGCGCTCATCGCGACCTCACCATCGCAGGCTTCATACCCAGCCTGGGTCTTCACTTTCGACGCCCACGACTTGAATGCGTCCAGCTCGGCATTCTCCGCCGCCAGCGCGCGCTCGAAACACTCGGCCACCGCAGGGGTGATCTCCAGCGTATTCTCGTTGTAGGGCGAGCTCGGCTGAGGCGATGCCTCCGCGGCCGGCTTGTCACCAACTGCCTGCTCCACCTTCGCCTTCAGCTTCCTGAGGCCGCCCAGCTGCGCCTGGCCGGCCGACGGGAGCACCGCCCCCAGTGTGACGGCAACGAACAGCCACCTGCCAACGCATGCCACCTTCGTTACGTTCCGCATACCCCACCCCCGTTCTCAGAAAGTCGCTGCGGCCTTGCGCCGAGAATCGGCCTCCGCCCGCCGGCTCCGCACGATTACCCTCAGCGCGAGGTCTTGAACCGGCCGTTCGGCTGAGCGCCAGGAGCAGCTAATTCTTATATTGCTATCTTGAATTCCACAATACCGGAGGAGCAGTACACCACACTGGCGCCGGGCTGACTCCGATATTATCCTATCTCGACGTCTGTAATTCGTCTCCGTCGCAGCTCCGCTGGTCCTGGACAGTATCCGGTTGGGCATGGCAGGTGCCCCCAGAAGTTGACGAGCGGGTTCGCCTGATTGCCTTCCTGAGCCTGGTTTGCGTCTCAAGCTGTGCGTCATCCCATTTCAGGAGGACCGATGCGTATTTCATCGTGGCGCGCCCGCTGGCTCGTCGGGCTGGCCGGTCTTGCGGGCATCCAGGTGCCCATGGCTGGACGCCTGGCCGCCCAGGTCGAGGTGGTTGCCACGAGCGGCAGTTTCGTCCCCGGTACTCGCGTCCTTTTTGCCACCGATTTCAGCGCGGACACGGTGGGCAGCTTCCCGCGCAACCTGAAGTACCTCACCGGTTCCGCGAGTGTTGCCGAAAAGAACGGGAAGAAGATGCTCCGCAGCGCGGCGGGCGGGGAGTTCATCATCCAGTTGAGCGAGCAGTTGCCGGTGCGTTTCACGCTGGAGTTCGATGTCGTCGCGCGGGAGACGGACTGCTGTGCGGGGGAAGAGCTGGCCGTGGAAGGGACGCCGAGCCTGGCCCGGACCGCGGGCTCGGCACAACTGCTGTGGCATCATCAGTACGTGGCGATCCTGGGCGGTGGCCGGGACATGGGCAACAGCACGGTGCGGCTCGACCCGACCTTGCAGGCCGAGCTGCTCGGGCAGTTGGGGCGGGTGCAGGTGGCGGTAGACAGTACCAGGGTGCAGCTCTTCACGAACGGCAAGCGGCTGTACGACTTCCCGAACGTGCCGTTCAGCCGCGGCTCCGTAATCCGGGTTTTTCTCGGCGGGCTCGACAATGGCGAGCGCGCGGTGTACCTGGCGCGCGTTCGGGTGGCCGAGAGCGGTGTTTCCGCGGTGCCGACCGTCGCCGACGCACCGCTCACGACGACCTCGGCCGCCCCCGTCACGACAGCCGCGCCCCCGACCGCGCCAGCCACCGCGACGACCGCGGCCACCCGCACCATCCAGCCGCAGCCCAGCCCGGTGACCACCAAGGCCAGCCCGGTGATCACCCAGCTCCAGGTGCTCTACAGCCATATGACGAACGTGGACTGGAACGAGATAGTCGGCGCGCGCTGGTGCCGCTTGCAGGTGTCGCTCAAATCGGACACGCTGACGTACTCCGTGGAGCCCGTTCCCTGCACGGGTACCTCCTTCGCCGGCAAGGTCGTGGTGGGGCGATTCGACAAACGAAATGAGTACCCGTTCGCCTATGTGTTCCGATTGTTCGCCGTTTTTCCGGACGGAACCGAGACTGTTACCGAAGTAGCGCCGGAAACGGTGGCGCCGTTTCCGCTTCTGCTCGTGGGGCTGCAAACGGAAACCGGCGGGCGGAAGCTGAAAGCGTGCCCCGACGCGCAGTACACTCCTGAAGGGACCAGCGTCGCTATGTATACCGGCCTCCCGCACGACTGGTATTGGTGGCGGGTGTGGGGCCCGGGTCTGCCCCCCGAAGGCAAATTCTGGGACATGAGCGGCGTGGCCGCCCCTGGTTGCCTGGAGTGGGCCTACGCGTTTCGCGGAGCCGGCGAGCTCGTTCCCATTACGGTTGCCCCGACCGACGAGCAGGGCACTCTCGTGGTACCCCAGGCCAAGGCCTGGAGAATCGAGTGGGTGACCACCCCCACCACAAGTACCGCGGTCGGAGATCGGGTGATGTCTTGCATATCGACCACCTACCCGTACGCGGACTGCCCGATCAAGCTGTGAGTCGGAGGAAACCCATGCGACCGCATAAGTCTCTATCAGCCTTGTTGCTCATGGCCGTTATCCTGGCGGCCGCACTCGCGCTCCTGGCCGGATCCGCCGCCCCCCGACGTCTGCCGGCGTCACCTCGAGCAGTGCAACTACGCCCACCACAACAGCGGCACGATCACGTGGGAGGCCAGGCTCAGGATCAATGAGGACAAGGCGCTGGCCAACGCCCGAGTCCTCGACGACCGGGAGGAGATCACCGTAACGGTCGCCGACGGTGCGGCCAGCTGCACCAGCTCGGAGCGGAAGGCCGACGGCACCACCTACGAGTACGGCAAGGCGGTGGCAGAGGGTCATGACTCGGCATCGTACAACGGGCCGGGGCTGGTGACGGTGGAGTTCGGCAGGGGCATCGAGGGCGATCCCGACCGGGGCACGGCCGACCAGCCCGACCAGGACTGGTACCAGATCCGGTTTGCCTGTCCGGTGGTGGGCGGGCGGCGCCTGGCCGTGGATCTCCGGACCGGGGAACGAACGATCAACGCGATCCCGGCCGAAGCGCCGGCCCTCGACCACAACGACATGGAGATCTACCCGAAGCCCGACAAATCCAAAGGGCTGGTGCTGGAAGGGAGCGAGACTTACGAGCCTCCCGAGGCGGACCCGGTGAACGGCGTGTCGGGCACCGTCACGGTACGCTGGTCGCTCAAGGCCAAACCGGGCTCCGTACTGAGATGACGGTAAGCTCATGCGCTACCGCGTAACGAACGCGAGGAGTGTTCCGATGCGAGCAGCTACTTTCGCCGTCTTCGCCGTCTTCGCCGTCGCCAGCCTGCCTCCCGGCGACCTCGGTCGTGGCGAACGTGGGGTCGCCCACGCCAGCCCGATCACGCTCGATGGGACGCAGTCGCAGGACACCATCACGGGGCGGCTGACGGACATCACGCTGGTGATGGGCAACAGCCGCCGCCGCGCGGGCAACTACCACGGGAGCGGCATTGCACGCATCTGCGGGTTCGGGCCGCTCCGCGATTTCAAGGGAATGGTCGATGGCTTCACGCTGTCGTTCCCGGACGGCGAGGACCTGGAGATCATCGATGTCGATTTCAGCGCGGACACGCTGCCGGTCGGCAGGACCACGACGAGCTTCTACATCTCGATCGGCCTGAAGGCGAAGCAGGGGGGTCGGCCCCCCGATTACGTCGTCAGGGCAAACCAGCCGAAGTACGGCGAAACGGGCAGTGCCACACTGACCTTCGCCGCCGGCACGCACACGCTCCATGTCACCGGTACGAACGACGAGGGCGAGACCATGGACATGACGGCGGTCTGCAAGCCGAAGGCCCGGCCGTCGCACGCGCGTGCTCTGCCGCCAGCCACCCCCGCCTTCGCGTTGCGCAAGGGATAGGGAGGAGACCCGCCATGTCATGCCACGTTCCCGCGCGCGCAGTCCGGTCGGCGGGCGGCAAGGCCCGAAGGCGGATCTCATTTGCAGGTTGCTGGCCCTGAATCCGGCGATCACCGCGGTTAATGCGCCCGCGACCATAAGAGATCTCGCCAGCGCGTTGCAGCGCTACGGGGTGTACTGGAGTTCACTCCCGTCGGTTGACGCGCCGTGGGACTACGGGACCCGGGCCGAGGGCGCTGCAGCTG
>VEPF01000031.1 GCA_012027055.1 Gemmatimonadota bacterium
CCCGCCGCCGGCACAGGCGCCCCCGCCGCCCCCGCCTCCGGCTCCGCGTGAGGAAGCCGTTAGCGTGTGCGTGATCGATCCGGCCGCCGCGGGCGGCGTGCGGACCGTCTCGACGGTCTATCTGCCGGCGAGCCGTGACACCATGGTGGTGGTGAACGGGCAGCGGGTGGCGTTCCGGACCACGGTCCCGACCGTCACGACCGCCGAGGGCGCGGACTGGCTGATCGCAGGCCGGCCTCTCGAGATTGCGGTCAAGCCGGGGCCTGCCCGCTTCCTGCCCGTGGGCCAGGCGCAGACCATGGGCGAGGGCTCAGTGGTCCTGCTCGGGACCCTCAGCGGCCTGCCCGTCTACGCCAACCGTACGGACGTCGCGGCCGTCGCCGCGCAGCTCGGGACCACGGCGGAGCTGACCACGGTGCTGGCGAATGCGGACGTCCGGAAGGCCTTCGAAGCGGTCCAGACGCTGTACGTGCCGTACCGCGTGGTGGGTTGCTCGTTCCAGCCGCTGCAGCGGCAGGAAGAAGTGCGGAAGCAGTAGTCTTTCGACGTCGCGATCGATGCGATGCGGCCGTTGCCCCTTCGGGGTGTAGCGGCCGCGTTGCATCGGTGCCGGGCTGATTCCGGCGGGACGGCGCCGGCCACGGTCCGCCACGCGCCACGGCCGGGCCCGGTCCCGCCCGCTGGCGCCGTTCTCTGCCTGTCGACCCTTCCCGGGGCCTCGCTCCTGCCCGCGCTGGACCCTGGCCGCCGCCTCGCTGTACCTTGCCCGAATCATTTCATTAGCCGCGCAACAGGACAGGAACATGATCAAGCCGCTCCCGAGCCTGCGGGTCGCCGGGCTGGCGCTGCTGCTGGGCGCCTCGGCCACGACCGCGCAGGTGAACCTGGACACGATTCGCCCCGGCCGTTTCGACTTCGGCCGGATGTGGACCTTCGAGTACGCCCCGGCGAAGTACTTCACCGAGACGTACGGCTTCACTGCCGACCAGGCGTGGTTCGACCGCGCGCGCATGTCGGCGCTGCGGATTCCCGGCTGCTCGGCCTCGTTCGTCTCGCCGGACGGACTGGTGGTGACCAACCACCACTGTATCCGGGGCGCCGTGGCGCGCCTCAGCCAGCCGGGGGAAGACCTGCTGGACAACGGCTTCTACGCGCGGACGCTCGCGGAGGAGCGGCGCATCCCGGGCTACTACGCCGACCAGCTGCTCTCGGCTGAGGATGTGAGCGCGGAGCTGTTCGCGGTGATCGACCAGGCGACCACGGAAGAGGCCCGGGTGCAGGCCAGGCAGGAAGCGGCGCGGGCGGTGCAGGCGCGGATCGCGCAGCGCTACCCGGGCGACAGCAGCATCCAGGTGCAGGTGGTGCCGCTCTACCACGGCGGCCGCTATTCCGCGTACACCTTCCGCCGCTACACCGACGTGCGGCTGGTCTCGGCCGTCGAGCTGCAGCTGGGCTTCTTCGGCGGTGACCCGGACAATTTCACCTATCCGCGCCACGATCTCGACTTCGGGTTCCTCCGCGTCTACGGCGCGGATGGGAAGCCGGTGCGGACGGATCATTACTTCGGCTGGAGCGAGCAGGGCGTCCAGGAAGACGACGTCGTCTTCGTGATCGGGAATCCCGCCTCCACCAACCGCCTGCTCACCACGACCCAGCTGGAGACCAGGCGGGACGTGATGCTGCCGCCGCTGGAGCGGGCCTACGACCAGCGCATCCGGGCGCTCTGGGATTTCTATCGCGAGGACCCGCAGACCGGGAACCAGCTGGACCTGCGCAACGCCGCGTTCGGGTTGTCGAACACGTGGAAGCAGTACGTCGGCCAGATCGATGCGCTCGACAACGAGGTGATCATGGCGCGCAAGGCGGCCGCGGAGCGGGAGCTGCAGGACTCGCTGAACGCGAAGCCTGCGCTGCGCGAGCGCTATGGCACGCTGATCGCGCGGATCGCGGCGCTGCAGCCCCGGGCGCGCGAGCTGGGACCGCTCTACGGCGCGTTCGCGCTCTGGGGCAGCGGCGCGCACGAGTCGGCGCTGTTCCAGCGCGCGATCGCGGCGCACGCCCTGCTCGAGGCGAGCGCCCGGAACGTGCCCGCGGACAGCAGCGCCGCGCTGGCCGCGCAGCTGACGCGGATCGGGGACAAGCCGGCGGGACTGGAGCGGCGCCAGCTGATCGTGCGTCTGCAGGACCTGCTGGCCACCTTCCCGGCGGGCCATCCGGTGCGGCAGGCGATCGGGGCCGCGAGCGCGGAAGCCGCGGCAGACCGGCTGCTCGCGCAATCCGTGCTGGCGACGGCTGCGGGCACGGCGCGCGTGGCCCAGGCGGTGCCGCGGACGGACCCCGCGCTCGCGATCGTCGCTGCGGCCGTACCGATCCTGAACGACCTCACGGCAAAGCAGCGACAGCTGGCCGTGCAGGAATCCGACCTCGCCGCCCAGCTCGGGCGCGCCCGCTTCGAGGTGTACGGCACGGCCGTGCCCTCGGACGGCACCGGCTCGCCGCGCATCGCGGACGGCGTGGTGAAGAGCTACGAGTACAACGGCACGCTGGCCCCGCCGTACACCACCTTCTACGGAGTGTACGACCTGTACTACGCGCACGGCCCGGACACCGACTGGAACCTGCCCGCCCGCTGGCTGCCGCCGCCGCCGGACCTGGACCTGAGCACGCCGCTCAACTTCATCAGCACGGCGGACACCTACGGCGGCAATTCCGGCTCGCCGGCGGTCACCCGGAACCTGGAGCTGGTGGGCCTCAACTTCGACCGCAACATCGAGGGGCTGTCCCGCAATTTCATCTTCCTGCCGGAACGGGGCCGCAACATCATGGTGGACGTGCGCGCGATCCGGGAGGCGCTGGATGACGTGTACGATGCGGACCGGATCGTGATGGAGCTCAGGAATCACCGCGTGTATGCGTCGGAGGCGGAGGCGGACGCGGCGAAGAAGTAGGGAAAGGTCAAAGCGATCGGTGAGGCCGGCCGGGGCTCGCGAACGGGCGCCCGGCCGGTTTCGCGCCCGGCAGCGGCGAGCTGGACGGCGCCCGGTCGTTCAGCGGAAGAGCGCGAGGGTTTCCTCGGCGGGGTGCCACACGCAGGCGTGCAGGGGCGTGTCCCGGACGGTGTAGGGTCGCGCCTCGGAAGCCCGCAGGTCCGCCACCAGGGCCGAGAACCGGTCCAGTTGCGGCAGCTCGTAGACCACCACGAACTCCTGGTCCTGCAGACCGAACGAATACAGCAGCAGTTGCGTGATCTCCGGGTACTGCTTGCCGATCCGGATGTGCTCGTTCATGAGCCGCTGCCGCTCCTCGCGCGGCAGCAGGTACCAGGCCGCGGACTTCACGAACGGATAGATGACCAGGTACGGCTGGCGCGTCGCCGCGAAGGGATCGATCTCCTGAGGAGAACGCTGCGCCTTGCTGTACTGGGATGGGCGGGTGAATCCCCAGAGCGTTTCCGTGACGCGCAGCCAGCGGCGGTGCGGATTGGTGGCGTGGGCGAACGCCCGGAAGAACTCCGCGGCAGCCGTCTCGGCGCCGGCATCGATGGCGGACCACACGCAGATGTCGCTGCCGTGCTCCGCGGGGAAGACCTGGTAGACGTCGAGCTTGCGTGCGGCGGACCGCAATGCCGTCAGCCACTCCGTGTGAATCCGGGCTCGCGCTCCGGGCTCCAGGCTCCAGTACTCGGCGGTGAACGCTACCAGGGCGTAATGCGACAGGGTGCGCGGGGTACTCTCGGACAACTGGCCATCCTCCTGTGGTCGGTGCCTCAGGTTAGCGGAAGGCGAGGGCTCGGCCAAGCAGGTGGGCAGCCTCGCGGTCCTGTGCGCGGGCCAGTTGCCCGCTTGCCACCGGTGCTGTCCGGCCGCTACGCTGACGTCATGAAAACGTTCCTGCTATGGGCCCTTGCCCTCGTGCTGATGCTGGCCGCGGCTACCTACCAGCGGCGGACCGGGCCGTCCTATCCCGTGTCCGGCGAGCTGCAGACTCCCGCCGGCGCCCGTCCCTACGAGCTCTCGCGCAGCCACGTCACTACCAGTGGCGCTCCGGTGCGCATCCCCGCCGCAGTGCCGGCGGGTACACTGCTCTGGCGTCGCTATCCGCTCGACGAGCCGTTCCGGCAGATCCCGCTGACGCGCATAGGTGACGAACTCGCGGCGGTGCTGCCGCCGCAGCCCCCGGCCGGCAAAGTGGAGTACTACCTAGAGCTCCCCGGGGCGGCCACGTCCCGGCTGCCGGCGGACCGCACGGTCGTGCTGCGCTATCGCGGGGAAGTGCCGCTGGTCGCGCTCATCCCGCACATCATCTTCATGTTCCTCAGCATGCTGATCGCGGTGCGCGCCGCGCTCGGCGCCGCCACTGGCCGGGATGAGGGCCGGCTGGCCTGGGTCGCCCTGACCGGCTTCACCATCGGCGGCCTGATCCTGGGCCCCATCGTGCAGAAGTACGCGTTCGGCGCCTACTGGACGGGCTGGCAATTCGGCCCGGACCTCACCGATGACAAGACCGCCTTCATGTGGCTGGCCTGGCTCATCGCGTGCCTGCTGCCGCGCTGGCGTCCCCGCTGGCGGCGCGCGCTGATCGTGACTGCCGCGGTGGTCACGGTCGCGGTTTACCTGATCCCGCACAGCGCACAGGGAAGCGAGCTGGATTACACCCGGCAGGAAGCGACCACCCCCGGTCAGTAGCAGAGCAGGCGCGGGCGCGGGCAGGGGGCCAGCGCGCCTGCCGAGGTGACTCCGGTCAGGGTCGCGGCGCCAGGTCCGGCGACCCGCCGGCCACGACGGGGCTGATGCGGGAGGCGTAGAAGCACTGGGCGCGGTAGGCCACCCGCTGCACGGTCCCCGCGGCCAGTAGCGGCTCCAGCGCGTCCAAGCCCAGCCCGGCTTTCTGCAGGTAGGCCGCGACGGCCTCCTCCAGCATCGGGTGGATCAGCAGGATGGCCATGAGGTCATCGAGCGTGCTGCCGGTACGGCCGAACTCGCCCGGGATTTCGACGCCGAGCAGCTCCAGGTTCGGGAGCCGCTCACGCATGAGCGCGTAGCAGCGCACCACCACGTCATCGGCGGGCGGTCGCACGCCGGTCTCGAAGGGCGGGCGAGTCGGGATGGCCAGGTACGGCTGGTCGGGATCCAGTGCGGCGACGAAGTCGGCCACGGCCCGGATGTTCGGTTCATCATCGTTGGCGCCCGCCACCAGCATGGTCTCCGTGAGGAGCTCGCCGGGGAAGGCGCGCGCGAACTCGGCGATCCCAGCCAGCACGCGGTCCAGCTCGAGCTCGGGACTGGGCCGGTTCACCCGCCGCCAGGCCGCCTCAGTCGCCGCATCGACCTTGATCGATACCAGGTCGGCGCCGGCCAGCTCGCGGCGGACATCGGGGCGCCAGAGCAGGGTGCCGTTGGTGATGACCGCGACGCGCAGCCCCGCCTCGCGCACTGCCGCCAGCTCCCGGCCCAGGTGCACGTCCAGCGTGGGTTCGCCATCGGGCACGAAGCTCACGTAGTCCACGGCCTGCAGCTGGTGCCGGCACTCGTCGATGCGCTGTCTCACCCGGCCGATCACGGTATCCGCCGGGAAGAACTCCCGGCGCGTGGCCGTCATGCGCGTCACGCAATGCACCTGGCAGTAGAGGCACGCGTAGCTGCAGTGCTTGGGCGGGATGTGATTGACCCCCAGGCTCTGGCCCAGGCGCCGGGACGGGATGGGGCCGAAGGCAATCGGGTGGACATCCTCCTTGGGTAGGAATGCTACCGGCGCGGCGGGGTAGCGATAGTGAGGGAATGGCTGATCCAGGGTCGGGGAATGCTCGCGCATCCTCGCGCCCGCGAGCGACATTGGGTACCATCGCAGCCATGGACACCGCCGCCGTTCGGGATTTCTACCGCGAGCGGGCCGCGCGCCACGACGCCGCGGCCGCAGCCCTCAGCCGGCGTTCGGCCGCGATCGCGCAGGGCCGCCTCGTGGTGTTCCTGCTGGCGCTGGCCGCCGGAGTGCTGGCAGAACGATCCGGGGAGGCCTGGGGCTGGCTGGTGGCCGCGGCCCTGCTTACCGGCTTCGCGTTGCTGGTGGCCCGGCACCGGCGAGTGCGCGCCGCGCAACGGGAGGAGCAAGCGCTCGCGGACCTGAACGAAGAAGGGGTGGCCAGGTGCCGGCGCGCCTGGGACGCGCTGCCCACGCGGAGCGCGGCCGTGAAGGCGCCGGGACATCATTACGCGGATGACCTCGACCTGTTCGGCCCTGCTTCGCTGACGCAGCTGCTCGGCCCCCATGGCAGCGCCTTCGGGGCGGCCGTGCTCGATGAGTGGCTGCTCGTTCCGGCCGGTAGGGAGGAGCTTCCCGGCCGCCAGGCCGCCGTCCGCGAGCTGGCGCCACAGCCGGACTGGCGCGAGCGGCTGGCGCTGCTGGCCCGCCGGACCCAGCGCGCCGATGTGCCGGACATCAACCGTTTCCTGGCCTGGGCCGAATCACCACCGGCACTGCGCGGCCCGCGGCTGACCGTGCTGCCCTGGGTTCTGCCAGTTTCCGTGTGGCTGCCGCTGCTGGCCGGCATCTGGGTGCCGCTCCCGCCGCTCTGGCTGCCCGGTGCGCTCCTGACCCTCTGGGTCGCGGGCACCACGGCGCGCGCGGCGCAGCGGGCACTCGATGCGGCATCCGGAAGAGATTCCTTGTTCGACGACTTCCCGCAGCTGTTCGCCCACATATGCTCGGCTCCGTTCGTGAGCCCGGCGCTGCGCGCCCGCCAGGAACGGCTGGGCCGGGATGGGCGGGCCGCACCGGCGCGGCTGGCCGCGCTGCGGCGCATCATGAACTATGCGGACGCGCGCTTCTCGAACATCCACTTCCTGCTGCAGCTCGCCACCCTCTGGGACCTGCACGTGCTGCGTGCCCTCGAGCGGTGGAAGCAGGAGGACGGCGCGCTGGTGCGGGACTGGCTGCGCGCCGCCGCGGAAGTGGAAGCGCTCGCCGCCTTCGGGACACTCGCACACGACCAGCCGGACTGGTGCCTCGCGGAGCTGGTTGATCCCGCGCGGGGTGCCCGCTTCGAGGCCGAACGCCTGGCCCACCCGCTGCTCCCGGACGAGATCCGGATCGCGAACGACGTGACCCTGGGACCGCCCGGGAAGTTTCTGCTGGTCACCGGCTCCAACATGTCGGGCAAGTCCACCCTGCTGCGGGCCGTCGGACTGAACACGGTGCTGGCCCTGGCCGGCGGTCCCTGCTGCGCCCACGCTTTGCGGCTCACCCCCACCCGGCTCGGCACGAGCATTCGCGTGCAGGACTCGCTCTCACGCGGCATCAGCTACTTCATGGCGGAGCTGCAGCGCCTGAAGCAGGTGGTCGATGCCGCGGAGGCAACCCCGGACGGATTCCTGTTCCTGCTCGACGAGATCCTGCATGGGACCAACACGGCGGAGCGCCGGATCGCAGCCCGGCAGGTGATCGCTCACCTGGTCGGCACCGGCGCGATCGGTGCCATCACCACGCACGACCTCGATCTGGCCGGCGAGCAGCTGGGCGGGTCCGCCCTGCCGGTGCACTTCACGGAGCAGTTCGGGCCGGACGGGGAGGGGGGCGAGCGGATGACGTTCGACTACGTGCTGCGGCCCGGCCTGGCGCCTTCGAGCAATGCGCTCAAGCTGATGGAGTTGGTGGGGTTGAGACCAGGCGAAAGCACCAAGGGCCAAGAGCCAAGCGCCAAGAGGTGAAAAGTCTTGGCGCTTGGTGCTTGGCACTTGGCACTCCTCAGGACTCCATCAGCGCGCGGAACCGCGGGTCGTTCCTGATGCTGTCCAGGTCCGGGTCGCGCTCCAGCCAGCTCCGGTTGCCGAAGCCGGCACGGATGGCCTCCTCGATGTAGTGCAGCGCATCATCGGTGCGGCCGGTCACGGCGAACAGGCAGGCGACGTTGTAGCGCACGCCCGCATCGACCGGATCCAGCTCCACCGCGCGGGCCCCCCACTCCAACCCTTCCTCCACCCGGCCGACCCGGCAGCATGCCACCGCGCGCATGGTGGCGGCGCGGGGGTCGTCGGGGTTCAACTCCATGTGGCCGGCGGCGGCCCGGAGCCCCAGCTCGTAGTGCTGCCTGGCCTCTTCGTGCCGGCCCCGCGCATCCAGCGCCTGGGCCGCGAAGAAGGCCGCCTGGAAGTCATCACGGACGGCGCAGGCGCGCTCGAAGGCGGCCGCGGCCTCCGGCAGGCGACCGGTCTGGAAGCACATGCGCGCGAAGAAGTAGTGGGCCTCGAACAGCTGCGGATCGAGCCTCAGCGCGGTCCGGAACTCGACCTCAGCCTCCTGGAACCGCTCCAGCTGGAACAGCACGCTGCCGCGCGCGGCGTGCGCCTGCGGCAGCGTGGGATCGAGCGCGAGCGCGCGCAGGCTGGCGTGGTCTGCGGCCGGGACGTCAACCTCGCTGCCCGGGTAGTACATGCGCTCCAGCGCGATGGTCTCGGCCAGGGCGGCATGCGCCAGGGCATATTCGGGATCGACGGCGATCGCCTTCTGGAACATCTCGCGCGCGAAATGCAGGCTCCGACGCCGGGTCTGGAAGAAGAACTCGCGGCCGCGCAGGTAGTGCTCGTACGCCCGCACATCGGTGCGCGGCACCGGCGTCGGCTGGCCGACGCCCCGTCCCGTCAGCAACGTCTGCAGCACCTGCGCGACGTTGGCCGCGATCTCGTCCTCGATGGCGAACACGTCCGTCAGCTCCGAGTCCCAGTGCGCGGACCAGAGGTGGAACCCCTCTTTGGTCTCGATCAGTTGGGTCACCACGCGCAGGCGGCTGCCCGCCCGCTGCACGCTCCCCTCCAGGACCGTGGCCACGTTCAACTCCTGGCCGACCGTCCGGATGTCCACGTGCCTGCCCTTGTAGACGAACGCCGAGGTCCGCGAAGCGACCCGCACCCCCTCCAGCTTGGCGAGCGTGGTGATGATCTCGTCCGTCAGGCCATCGCTGAAGAACGCGTCATCGGGACTCGCGCTCATCGCCACGAACGGCAGCACCGCGATCGAGCCGGGCTGCGGGCTGCACGGCGCCGCCGCCGGTAGTGGTGCGGCCGCGGCTGGCGCCACGGCCACGACCTCGGCCACGACCCGTGACGGGGCCGGCGGCCGCGGAACCGGGGGCGTGCGGCTGGCCTCGCGATCCCGCGCGCGCAGGGCTTCCACCAGCGCGCGCGTCGGCTCCGCCGGGGTCAGGTCCAGCTCATCGGCCAGGCGCTGCGCGAACGCCTCGTAGACGCGAATGGCACCCGCGCGATCGCCGATCCGTTCCAGCAGATCCATCAGCTGGCGCACGCCGCCCTCATCATCCGGATCCAGCGCCAGCGCCCGCCGTCCCCAGTCCGCGGCGGCGCCCGGCTCCCCGGCGCTTTCCCGCGCCCGCGCCACCCGCCAGGCGGCGCCCGCCGCGCGCTGCTTCAGCCGCCCCCGCTCCTGATCGACCCAGTCGAGCAGTTCGCTCGCCCCGTCCAGCAGGAAGCCCTGCAGCAAGTCGCCGCGATACAGTTCCAGAGCGCCTTCGGCATCGCCCGCGTCCAGCCGCTTCTCGAACTCCCGCACATCGCACCAGAGCTGCGCCGGGTCGAGCGCGATGTCCTCATCACCCCGGGTTCGAACCACATCCTCACCCAGCGAACGGCGCAGGAAGTAGAGGCTCTGCCGCAACGCCGCCCGCGCCCGCTCCTCATCGCGCTCCGGCCAGAAGAGCGCGAGCAGGGTGTCCCGGCGGTGATAGCCCGGCGGACGGGCAACGGCGAGATAACAGAGCAGTGCGGCGCGCTTGGGCTGCGTCAATACGGAAAGTACCTGGGCACCATCCTGCTGCCTCAGCTCCAGGGAACCGAATGCCCGCAGTTCGATCACGAGGGGTCTCCCGGCACGCGACTCCCGCCCGCGTGCGGTTCGGCAGGGGATGGCCGCCAACGCCCGGTCGGCACAGCAAACGTAGGGGGAGCTGCAGTCTTGCTCAAGCCACACGGGAGGGCGAAACGGGCCGGGCGGCGGAAAGGACCAAGGGCCAAGCGCCAAGACTCGTCACTTCTTGGCCCTTGGCGCTTGGCCGATGTCTCAGCCGTACAAACGAATGAGGCAAGAACGGAGCGCACTAAGATCTCGTCCTGCAGTGCCCAGCTCAGGTCGCAGAAGTAGTCGCTGTAGCCGGCCACGCGCACGATCAGGTCGCGGTTTGAGCCCGGGTCGGCCTGGGCGGCACGCAGGGTGGCTGCGTCGACCACGTTGAACTGGATGTGGTGGCCGTCGAGCCGGAAGTACGAGCGGACCAGCTGGGCGAACTTGTCGAGGTCGGCGTCGGTGCGCAGCAGCTGCGGCGTGAGCTTCTGGTTGAGCAGCGTGCCGCCGGTACGCAGGTGATCGATCTTGGCGGCGGAGCGCAGCACCGCGGCGGGGCCGTGGCGGTCCGCCCCCTGCACCGGGGAGATGCCCTCGGAGAGCGGCTTCCCGGCATGCCGGCCATCGGCGGTGGCGCCGGTGCAGGAACCGAAGTACACGTGCACCGTGGTGGGGAGCAGGTTGATGCGGTAGCGCCCACCGCGGGTGTTGGGCCGGCCATCGATGGCCCCGAAGTACGCCTCGAAAACCCGCCGCAGCACGGCATCGGCGTAGTCATCGTCGTTGCCGTACTTGGGAGTGCGGTTCAGCAGCTGCTGCCGCAGGGTCTCCTCGCCCTTGAAGTCCAGGTCGAGAGTGGCGCGGAACGCGGGCAACGAGATGGTGCCGTGGTCGTAGACGTGATAGCTGAGCGCGCTCAGCGAATCGGTCACGGTGCCGATGCCCACGCCCTGGATGTAGGAGCTGTCGTAGCGCGCGCCGCCGTCGTGATAGTCCGTGCCCCGGGCGATGCAGTCGTCGATCAGCACCGACAGGAACGGAGCCGGCATGTGCTCGGCATAGAGGCGCTCGATGACGTTGTTGCCGCGGATCTTGACGTCGATCAGGTAGCGCAGCTGCCGCTCGAAGGCGGCGAAGAGGTCGGCGAATGTGGCGAAGCTCGCGGCGTCACCGGTGCTCGTGCCAACGCGCTTTCCGGAGCGCGGATCGATGCCATCGTGGAGCGCCAGCTCCAGCACCTTGGGCAGATTGAAGTAGCCGGTGAGGTTGTAGTTCTCCTTGCCGAAGGCGCCGATCTCGACACACCCCGAGGCGCCGCCGGCGCGTGCATCCTCGATCTTCTTGCCGTGCCGGACCAGCTCCTGGATGATGGCGTCGTGGTTGAAGAGCGAGGGCTGCCCGTAGCCGGTGCGGATGATCTTGCCGGCGCGGCGCAGCAGTCGGTCCGGGTTCTTGCGGCTGACCAGCACGCAGGAGCTGGGCTGCAGCAGCCGCAGCTCCTGGATGACGTCCAGGACCAGGTAGGTCAGTTCGCTGGTGGCATCTTCGCCGTCGGGCCTGAGGCCGCCGACATTGAGCAGCGCGAAATCAGTGTAGGTGCCGCTTTCCGCGGCGGTGACGCCCACCTTGGGCGGCGCGGGCTGGTTGTTGAACTTGATCCAGAAGCACTGCAGCAGCTCGCGGGCATCGGCCTCGGTGAGCGAGCCGTTTGCCAGGCCGGCGCGATAGAACGGCAACAGGTGCTGATCGATGTGGCCGGGATTGAAGGCGTCCCAGGTGTTCAGCTCGGTGACCACCCCGAGGTGCACGAACCAGTAGTACTGGAGCGCCTCGTGGAAATCGCGCGGCGCGTGCGCCGGGACGTGCCGGCAGACGGCTGCGATCCGCTCCAGCTCGCCCCGCCGCACCGGATCGGCTTCGGCCGCGGCCAGCGCTTCGGCATGCTCCGCGTGCCGCTCCGCGAAGCGGATCAGTCCATGCACCGCGATCCGCATGGCGTTCAGCTCCTGCTGCTTCGCCCACGCCCGCGGATCGCCCAGGAAATCGAGTCCGGCCAGCGCCGCATCGATGTCCCGCGCGAAGTCGAGCATGCCCTTCCGGTAGATCTTGTCATCCAGCACAGTGTGCCCGGGCGCGCGCTGCTCCATGAATTCCGTGAACACGCCGGCCTCATATGCCGCCAGCCACTCGGGGGTCATGGCCGCGAAGATCCGCTCGCGCATGGTCCGGCCCCGCCAGAACGAGATCGCGGTCTCCTCGAAATACGACCGCACCTCGGGGGCGACCCGGAACGGGATTTTCTCCCGGCTGTCCAGGATGTCCAGGTCCTGCACCGTGTGGCAGCAGAGCTCCGGGAAGGTTGGCGTGGCGCGCGGCGCTTCCCCCCGCTCGCCGACGATCAGCTCGTCCGCGCCGATCCAGACGGTCTTGTGCTCCATCAGGTAAGCGAACGCCTGCGCCCGCAGCACCGGCGTCGATACCGCCTGGTCGGCCCTCGCCGCGTAGAACTCCGTCAGCAACCTCGCCCGCTCGGCGGACACGCGCGGCACCGCCGCCTGACTCCGCTCCCGCAGCCGCGCCACCCGCTCAGACATGCTCATATATCTCCCCTCGTATCGTTACCTCCAGCCCCGCGCCCTGGAGCAGCGCGGCGAACGCATTGCGACGTTCGTCCGACGGCGCCGCGAATCCCGGCACGGGCCGGCCCAATCGCTCGTATTTCGTGTTCCCGAACTCCAGGTATGGCATCAGATCCACGGGCGGCGGCGGATCCAGCGAGGCCAGCAGCTCGGCCACCCGCCGCGCATCTTCGGCCCCGTCATTCACACCCGCTACCAGCGGAACCCGGACCCGCAGCGAGGCGCCCGTGTCCCGCGTGATCCGCCGCACGCGCGCCAGATTGTCCAGGATCTGCTCGTTCGTGACGCCGGTGTAGTGCTGGTGCAGCTCCGGCACCGTGTGCTTCACGTCGAACAGCAGCCCGTCGCACAGCGGTACCACCCGCTCCACCACCTCCGGCGGGGCATGACCCGACGTGTCCACCGTGGTCCGAATCCCTTCCTCGCGACACGCCCGCAGCAGTCCTTCCAGGAACTCCGGCTGGTGCAGCGGCTCGCCGCCCGAGAAAGTTACCCCGCCACCCGACTCGTCGTAAAACGGCACGTCGCGCCGCACTACGCGCACCACCTCGGCGACGTCCCAGTCCCGCCCCACCAGCTCGGTCGCACCCGTGGGACAGACCAGCGCGCACGCCCCGGCGTCAATGCACCGGGTCCGGTCCAGCTGCAACCGATCGCCCACCACCGAGAGCGCGCCATGCTCGCACGCGTCCACACAGCGCGCGCACAACAGGCAGCGCTCCGCCCGGTAGATCCGCTCCGGCGCCACCGACTGGCTCTCCGGATTGTGGCACCAGGCACAGCTGAGCGGACAGCCTTTCAGGAATACCGTCGTGCGGATGCCGTCCCCATCGTGGAGACTGAACCGCTGGATGCTGAAGATGCCGCCGCGCGCCATGGATCCCGCAGTCGGAAGCGTGGGAGCGGGGCGGTTGCGCCGCCGCTGATATATCAGTGCGGCGCGCACTCCCGAAATGCCGTAGGGGAAACTACTTGACGTGGGTACGGAATCACCCGTTTCGCGCGCTGCAAAGGCGCCGGACGCGGGAGGCCGGGATGGCGCTCCCGGCCTCCGGGCCGGGCGGCTCCTGCGCGGTGCCGGCCGGCTGCGGCGGGGCGGCGGCAGGCGCGTCGCCGGCGAAACCGAAGCCGTTGAAGATGACGGCGGCGGCGGCAGCGCCGGCCAGGTTAGCGACGATGTAGATCCAGAGGTCGGCGACGCCGACGATGTTCATGAGCACCAGGCCGACGGCCACGGCGGGGTTGAAGGCGCCACCGGAGATGCCGCCCACGGCGTAGGCGCCGACCAGCACGGTGCCGCCGATGGCGAGCCCGTAGAAGGAGTTGCCCTCGGTGCCCTTGGCGGTGGCGACGTTCAGGACGACGAAGACGAGGGCGGCGGTGAACAGGAACTCGGCGAGGAGCGCGGGCAGCGTGGGCACGGGCGTGACGACCGGTGCGACGTCGCCTTTCAGGTAGAGCACGCCGAAGACGGCGACGATGGCGCCGATGAGCTGGGCGACCCAGTAGCCGGCCAGTTCCTTGAGCGTGGCTTTGCCGCGCATGAACACGCC
The DNA here is from genome assembly GCA_012027055.1 of Gemmatimonadota bacterium. Lineage (GTDB taxonomy): Bacteria > Gemmatimonadota > Gemmatimonadetes > Longimicrobiales > RSA9 > VEPF01. Next base: position 14,039 of record VEPF01000031.1, read on the forward strand.
CAGGGTCACGGCCGGGTTGAGGTGGCCGCCCGAGATGTGGCCGGTGGCGTAGATCATGACCGCGAGGACGAGCCCGATGGCGATGGGGGCGAACTGGCCCGCACCGGGGTCGAGGACGGTCTGGCCGACCGTGAACACCAGGAAGTAGGTACCGATCGCTTCTGCTACCAGCTTCTTGATCATGGCCGCTCCTCCGGGTGGACGTCGTTGCTGCGACGCAGTGCAAGGTATGCCGCCCGCGCGGGAGGGAAAGGCATCTCCGGCCGCAGTCTGCGCGTTCGAGGCCGCTTGACACCATCGGCCGGGCGGGAGATGATCGGAGCGACCGTTTCCTTTCCGGCCGGAGGCCTGCCTGCGTAAGCGTCCTCGCCTGCTGATCGCGAGCCTGTTGCCGCTCTGCATGTGGCCTGGTCGGCCGGTGCCGGCGCAGGAGCCGCCGGTTCGCTTCCGGCTGGGGACGGAGGCAGCCCTGCTGCGTCCCGGTGGCGAGTTCGTGCTGACGCTCGCTGCGCGCATCCCGCGGGGCTGGCATCTGTACGGCCTGCGGCAGCCGGCCGGCGGGCCGCTGCCCACGACCGTGGCGGTGGGCCCCGAGCCTTTCGCCCTGGCGGCGCCGGTGACGGGTACGCCGCCCAGGGTGGAGTTCGACCTGAACTTCGGTTTGCTGGTGGCCTGGCACGACGACTCGGCGAGCTTCCGGGTGCCGATCCGGGCCGCGCGCACTGCCCTGCCCGGCACGTACGATGCCGAGGTCCGCGTCTCCTACCAGCGCTGCAACGACCGGATCTGCTTGCCGCTCACCACGGACACGCTGCGCCTGCTGCTCACGGTGGCGGGCGCTCCCGAGCCCCTGGCCGCTGCGGCACCCGCCGGGTTGACCGACCCGGCCGGAAGGGCGAGCGGCGCGGTCCCGGATTCGCCGTCTGCGCCGCCCAGCGACGAGCTCGCGCCAACGGCCGCTCCGGCGGCGACACCCGTGCCCGCGGCGCCTTTCCCGGCGCCGGAAGCGGCCGGAGTGGAAGTGCGGGCCGGAAGGCAGGCAGGTTGGCTGCTGGAGGGCGGGCTGATCGTGGTGGCCGGGCTAGCCCTGTTCCTGGCGCTCGGCTGGCAGGTGGTTCGACGCCACCGCCGCCCTTGACCGGAGGTGAGAGAGATGTTGGACGGAGCCGTGCGGCGCACGCTGGCGCGCTGGGAGGAGTCGGGACTGCTGGGCGAGGAGTTGGCGGGCAGGTTGCGGGCGGAGCTTGCCGAGCATGCGGAGCGCGAGCGGGTGCGCTTCAGCCGCCTGTTGCTCGCCGCCACGGCCGCGGTGGTGCTCGTGATCGCCGCGGTGACGTTCACGGCCTGGATCTGGCCTGACCTCGGGGTGGGCGCCCGCTGCCTGGTGCTGGGCGGGCTCGGGCTCGGCCTGCTGGTGAGCGGGGCGCGGCTGGAGCGGGCGGCCAGGCGGGAGGTGGGCGGTCTGCTCCAGACCACCGGGCTGGTGCTGATCGCGCGCGCCTGCGGCTACTCGGCGGAGCGCTGGGAAGCCGGCACCCCGATCGGCATCCTCACGGGCGCGCTCGCGCTGCTCACCGGGCTCGGCAGCTTCCTCT